>CAJWZN010000057.1 GCA_913050105.1 uncultured Synechococcus sp. | reverse complement strand
CCTTTGCGCTGACCGATCGTGAAGTGTTCAATGCCGTCGTGGTGACCCAGAACGGTCCCGTCAGCCAGGACGATCTCTCCATCTCTTGGCGAGAGGTAGGCGTCGAGAAAGGCTCGCATTGAGCCGTGGTGATCCGCCAGGCAGAGATCCTGGCTTTCCGGTTTTTTGGCTGTGCGCAGACCGTGGCGTTGGGCTTCGAGACGGGTATCAGGCTTGGTCAGCTCACCCAGTGGAAAAACGATGCGTCCCAGCACATCCTGCGGGAGGTCGTAAAGGAAGTAGCTCTGGTCTTTGCGGCTATCGAGGCCACGCAGCAGCTGATGACGACCGTGATCTCCGCCATGGCGGACCCGGGCGTAATGGCCGGTGGCAATGCGTGGCAAGCCACGCTCATTGGATGCCCAGTCCAGCATCGGCCCGAACTTCACCGAGCGGTTGCACTGGGAGCAGGGCAATGGTGTGACTCCATCGCGGTAGCCATCCACCAGCCGATTAACGATTTCCCGCTGGAAGGTTGCTCGGGTGTCCACGACGTGGTGAGGGATGCTCAGCTGTTCACAGATGCCGGCGGCGTCCACAAGTCCTTCGGCACAGCAGGCTCCCTTGCCGCTCATCAGCCAAAGGGTGAGGCCTTCCACCTCCCAGCCGGCTTCCACAAGCAGAGCTGCGGTCAATGAGCTGTCCACTCCTCCCGAAAGCCCCACTGCCACGCGATGCTCGCCGGGCCAGTGGCGCAGACGCTCAAGAGCCGCTTGCCCAGCGACGGTCGAAGGGCGGTCGGAGGTGCGGGTGAGGCTGCTCATCGGATGTGCCGTCCTTTCACCAGTGTGAGTTCTCGAGGGGTGGGGGAGCTTCACCCGAACAGCAAGACATCAAAAAGTGCTGCATCGCACAAAAGATGCCATCAAAAAAGTCGATGTTAATTGTTGATTTTTCACGCAATTGTGTTGCATTCAACATGATCTGTTGCTGGTCGAAACAAATAAGTGACTTTTCAACATCCCGAGTTCAGTGAGGCAAATCTGTCGGAAAGATGAAGTGTTTCGATTTGCTGTCTTGAATCTGAAGGGATGGTGAAAACAAATCACTTTTTTGTCTCTTCATAAGAAAGTCTCCGCATCCCATCGGCGTCAGCGCGAATGGTTTCCACAGCATCGAAACCCATCGAGTCCCAGCGGCGCCGCAGCAGCGACCCTGTGAGTTGGTACCTGGCCACCATCGGTCGCATCCCTTTGCTGACCCCCGCCGAAGAAATCGAACTCGGCAACCAGGTGCAGTCGATGATGGCCCTCACCGAGGATGGAAAAAGAACGTTCGAAGAAGGGGAGCTCGACGGCAAGCAGCGCCGGATGCTGCGGATCGGTCGCCGTGCGAAAGAGCGGATGATGAAGGCGAACCTGCGCCTGGTTGTCAGTGTTGCCAAGAAATATCAGGGCAAGGGTCTGGAGTTGCTCGACCTGATCCAGGAGGGGTCCCTGGGGCTTGAGAGAGCCGTTGAGAAATTTGATCCCACCCGTGGTTACAAGTTCTCCACCTATGCCTTCTGGTGGATTCGTCAGAGCATGACTCGCGCCATCGCCTGTCAGTCCCGCACGATTCGCCTCCCGGTTCATCTCAGTGAGCGCCTCACGACGATCCGGAAGGTGAGTCTTGATCTCGCGCACAAGCTTGGAGCCATGCCCAGCAGGATTGAAATCGCTGAAGCGATGGATATCCCTCTGGATGAACTGGATTCGCTCCTGCGGCAGGCACTCACCACCAGCAGTCTTGATGCACCGGTTAACGGGGAGGAAGGTCGCAGTTTCCTCGGCGATCTGATTGCTGATTCATCGCTAGAGGAACCGCTCGATCTTGTTGAGCAGCGCATCCACCATGAGCAACTGGGTCGCTGGCTCAGTCATCTCAGCGAGCAGGAGCAGCACGTTCTGAAAATGCGTTTCGGCCTCGAGGGGCAGGAACGCCACACCTTGGCCGAAATCGGTCGGTTGATGGAGGTGTCTCGAGAGCGGGTCCGTCAGGTGGAGCTGAAGGCCCTGAGAAAACTGAGGAACCTCACCCGCCGGCTGCCCAGCGGGATCTAGTTGCGCGATTCACGGCGTCAGTCTTCGGCCCAGATGTAGCGCGTGAGCTCTGCTGGATCTGGCTCGGGGGCAGAAAGAGCGAAATCGATGCAGTCGCCGATCACTGCATCGATCTCTTTCTCAATGGCCCGGAGTTCATCGGCGCTGACCAATCCAGCCTCAGTGAGATCCTTCTCGAGCGATTTGAGCGGATCACGCTGAGCCCAGAACTTCTTCTCCTGTTCCGAACGAAGTTCATCAGGGTCGGCCAATGAGTGGCCGCGGAAGCGATACGTCAGGCATTCCAGAAGTGTGGGCCCTTCCCCCGCTCGGGCGCGAGCAACAGCACGTTCCGCAGCGGCTCTCACTGCCAGAACGTCCATACCGTCAACCTCTTCACCGGCCATGCCGAATGAAGCAGCCTTCCGCCAGATTTCCGGATCACTGGTGGCCCGGTCGTGCGCCATGCCGATCGCCCATTTGTTGTTCTCGACCACAAAGATGATCGGCAGCTTCCATAGCTGGGCCATGTTCATGCATTCGAAGAACTGACCGTTGTTGCAGGTGCCATCACCGAAAAATGCCGCAGTGACGGAATCACTTGAGGCATCGCCTAAGGCATCGCGTTTGTACCGGCTGGTGAATGCTGATCCCAGTGCCACCGGAATCCCTTCAGCGATGAATGCGAAGCCTCCCAGCAGGTGGTGCTCCTTGGAAAACAGGTGCATCGAGCCGCCGCGACCTTTGCTGCAACCTGTCTCCTTGCCGAACAGTTCACTCATCACCTCGCGGGCAGGAACCCCGGCGCTGAGAGCGTGCACGTGGTCTCGATAGGTGCTGCAGAACCAGTCGTGCTGCCGCTTCATCGCGCCGATAACGCCTGTGCTGACAGCCTCCTGGCCGTTGTAGAGGTGCACGAACCCGAACATCTTGCCCCGGTAGTACATCTCTGCACACTTGTCCTCGAAACGGCGTCCGAGGGTCATGTCCTTGTACAGAGCCAGACCGGTGTCACGGTCGACCGTGGCCCGTGGGCCACTGACCAGGTTGGAGAGACGTTCGGCGTGAGGACCGGCGGCCGCGCTGCTGATGGGAGCGGTATCGACCGCAAGGTCCTGACCCATGACAGTCCTGTCAATTAGGCAGAACTTTAAGGGCCAGTGGATGTCGGATGGGCAAAACCCCAGACACTGACTAAAGTCCGCCTCGATTGGGGACTCGCTGGTGGATCTGCCCATCGACCACTTCAGACTTCTGGGCGTCAGTCCTTCGGCTCAGGCGGATGCGATTTTTCGCCGACTGCAGAGTCGTTGCGACAGTCCCCCTGATCAAGGCTTCACCCATGAGGTGCTCGTCCAACGGGAATCGCTGTTGCGGCGGTCTGCTGATCTGCTGACGGATTCAGCAGAAAGGGCTGAGTACGAGGCAGCCCTGCTTGCACTGAGTGAATCCCATCCCAACGAAACCGTTGGCCTGGATCTTTCGTCCAGCAGTGAGGTGGCAGGTCTGATCCTGCTCTGGGAAGCCGGGGCGGCTCAGGAGGCGTTCCAGCTGGCACGCCAGGGGTTGCAGCCTCCTCAGGCCCCTGCGCTCGGTAGTGGGCGCGAGTCGGATCTCACCCTCGTCGCAGCGCTGGCCTGCCGAGCGGCAGCGGATGCTGAGCAACAACAGCGCCGTTATGAATCCGCTGCGCAGCTTCTCCGCGATGGGATCGAGCTTCAGCAGCGCATGGGAAAACTTCCGGATCAGGAGGCCGTGCTCGAGCGGGAGCTGAAGTCTTTGCTTCCTTTTCGGATCCTGGACCTGCTGAGCCGCGACCTCAGTGCGGTGTCAGATCACGATCAGGGCATCGCTCTGCTGGACGCCATGGTGCGCGAACGAGGTGGCCTTGAAGGACAGCTGTCTTTTGCCGACAGCTCGGCCATGTCCCAGACCGATTTCGAATCATTTTTCCAGCAGATCCGCTGTTTCCTCACCGTTCAGGAGCAGATCGATCTGTTCAGCGGCTGGCAGGCAGAAGGCTCTGGAGAAGCCGGCTTCCTGGCGGTTTTTGCACTCACCGCAGCAGGCTTCTCCCGTCGCAAACCGGAATTGATCGAACAGGCCCGCGAGCAAGTGCAGCGGTTGTCAACGATTGAGCTGGATCCGATGCCCCTGCTCGGCTGTCTCGATCTGCTGCTGGGCAACGTGGCCGAGGCAGCGAACCATTTTCGGTCGATCCGGGACCCTGAGCTTCTGCGCTGGATATCTGACCATCCAGGGGATGATCTGGCAGCCCAGTGTGAGTACTGCAGGGTCTGGCTTGAGCGCGATGTCATGCCGGGTCATCGGGATGTTGATGCCGCCGGTGTTGACCTTGATGCCTGGTTCGCTGACAGGGATGTGCAGGCCTACGTGGATCGACTCGATCGCCAGAGCGTCCGCTCCGGTGAAGCCTCCATCGCTGATCAGCCCACCGGTGATGTGTCTTTCCCATCGGGATGGCTGGCCTCGGCTGATCAAGCACCTTCAGACCGTGACGAACTGGATATTGGAGATAACTCTGAGGACGGTGATCAATCGATACGGACGACACGTCAATGGAAGCCATTGGCTCTCGGCGCCGCCGGACTGGTGCTGTTGTCGGCCCTTGTCTTTGCTGTCCAGCGCAACAGCAATCAGTCTCCGAAGCCCGAGCAGAGCCCGTCACTGCAGCAACCCGTTATTGAATCAACCCCACCAGCGCAGAAGCCTTCTGTTGGGGATCCTTCTCCGGCAAAGCCTCAGGCCAACCTCCGTTCTGAAACCACTGCGTCCGGAACCGAGCCTCAGCCTCTCGTAGCGGACATGCCCGATGAGCAACAGCTGAGGGCCCTGGTTCAGGGCTGGCTCGACAGCAAGGCCCGGGCTCTTCAAGGTCAACCCTCCGATCTGCCTGTGGTGGCCAGGCAGCGGCTGATTCAGCGTGTGGATCAGGACCGGGAGGCCGATGTCGCCGCCGGTAACACCACAGTGGTCAACGCTTCCGTAACGGCACTGGATGTCGTGAGTCGCCAGCCGCGACGTATTGAGCTGACGGCGGAGGTGGCCTACAGCGACAGCACAATCAATGGATCCGGTGCGGTGGTTCGCAGCACAAAGCCAGGCAGCCTCAGCGTCACTTACATCCTTGGACGGGATGGCGATCAGTGGAGGCTTACCGCCTACATCCCGCAGGGCTGATTCTTCGGGGTGGCGTCGCTTTTTACGATCAGGTGATCAAATCCGTTGAGCCGCCCCGATGTTCGATGAGTTGTCAGCCCGCTTTGAAGATGCGGTCAAGGGGCTGAGAGGCCAAGACACCATCAGTGAGACGAACGTCGAGGTTGCTCTCAAGGACGTGCGTCGAGCGCTGCTCGAAGCGGATGTGAGCCTGACGGTGGTCAAGGACTTTGTTGCCGATGTACGGCAGAAGGCCGTTGGCTCTGAGGTGGTTCGTGGGGTCAGCCCGGACCAGAAGTTCATCCAGTTGGTGCACGAGCAGCTCGTGGAGGTGATGGGAGGCGATAACGCCCCCCTGGCCAAGGCCTCCGAAGCTCCGACTGTTGTGCTCATGGCCGGCCTGCAGGGTGCAGGTAAGACAACGGCCACCGCAAAGCTCGGTCTGCATCTCAAGGATCAGGGCCGCCGTGCCCTGATGGTGGGTGCCGATGTCTACCGTCCTGCAGCGATTGAGCAGCTCCGGACCCTTGGTGGACAAATCGGAGTGGAGGTGTTCAGCCTTGGTTCTGAGGCCAAGCCGGAGGACATTGCGGCTGCGGGTCTGGCCAAGGCGAAGGCCGAAGGGTTCGACACGTTGCTTGTCGACACTGCCGGCCGCCTTCAGATCGATACGGAAATGATGGGCGAGATGGTGCGGATCCGTACCGCCGTGCAGCCCGATGAGGTGCTGTTGGTGGTGGATTCAATGATCGGTCAGGAGGCGGCGGAACTCACACGCGCTTTCCACGATCAGGTCGGCATCACCGGTGCGGTGCTCACCAAGCTTGATGGGGACTCCCGCGGCGGCGCAGCGCTGTCGATCCGCAAGATCAGCGGTCAGCCGATCAAGTTCATCGGTACCGGTGAGAAGGTTGAGGCGCTGCAGCCTTTTCATCCGGAACGGATGGCCAGCCGCATTCTCGGCATGGGGGATGTGCTGACGCTGGTCGAGAAGGCCCAGAAGGAGGTCGAGCTCGCCGACGTCGAGAAGATGCAGAAGAAGCTGCAGGAGGCGACGTTCGATTTCTCGGACTTCGTCAAGCAGATGCGTCTGATCAAGCGCATGGGATCGCTCGGGGGCCTGATGAAAATGATTCCGGGTATGAACAAGCTTGATGACGGCATGCTCAAGCAGGGAGAACAGCAGCTCAAGCGGATTGAGGCGATGATCGGATCGATGACGGAACAGGAACGGGAGAACCCCGACCTGCTGGCGGGTCATCCATCCCGTCGGCGTCGCATCGCGGCGGGCAGCGGTCATCAGCCAGCCGAAGTCGACAAGGTGCTGGCCGATTTTCAGAAGATGCGCGGTTTCATGCAGCAGATGAGCAATGGCGCCATGCCCGGTATGGGCGGAATGCCAGGGATGCCGGGGATGGGTGGAATGCCAGGCATGCCCGGTATGGGCGGAATGCCCGGCCCAGGCCAAGCCGATGGCCGGCGAGGCAAGGGCGGTCCGCCGAAGCGTCAGAAGCCAGCCAAGAAGCGTCGTGGCTTCGGAGACCTTTAGACCGGCAGGTATGCTTGCCTTCGGCTGGTGTTACGACACTGCCTGAATTTCCCTCCACCTTTCACACCAAGGCCACGATGATCAAGCTCCGCCTGAAGCGGTTTGGCAAGAAGCGGGAAGCGAGCTTCCGCCTCGTGGCCTGCAACAGCACCTCTCGCCGGGATGGGCGTCCGCTCCAGGAGCTTGGTTTTTACAACCCCCGTACCAAGGAAACCCGCCTGGACACCGAGGCCATTCGTGAGCGCCTCGGTCAGGGTGCACAGCCCACAGACGTGGTGCGGACTCTTCTTGAGCGTGGTGGGCTTCTCGAGAAGTCAGTTCGATCGGCAGAAACAGTCGGCAAACTCAAACAGGCTGCCAAGCGTGAAGCGGATGCCAAGCAGGCCGCCAAGGATGCTGCAGAGGCCAAGGCTGCAGCGGCAGCTGAGTCCGACTCCTCCGGCTCCGATTCCACCGAGGGCTGATCATTCCGGTGTCTGACGACGGCGAACGCAGCCGTTTCGTTCTCGACCTCCCTGATCCTGACGCTGCACTGGCTCTTGCCGGTGAAGCGGAAACAACTTTGCATCGCCTTGAGGCTCTCACTGGAGTTTCAACGGTGTTGCGGGGCCTTCAGCTGGTCATCACTGGCCGGCCAACCCAGATCGAGCGTGCTGCTGCGGTGGTTGAGCTGGTCCGCCCGATCTGGCAGGAGGGTCAGTCGGTGTCGCCGGTGGACCTTCAAGCCGCTCTTGGTGCCTTGAACACCGGTCGGGGTGACGACCATGCCGCGATGAACGACCAGGTGCTGGCCCGGAGTCAGACCGGCAACATGCTTCGTCCTCGCACGTTGCGGCAGAAAAGGTACGTCGATGCAATGGAGCGTCACGACCTCACCTTCGCCCTCGGACCGGCAGGCACAGGCAAGACGTTTCTCGCCACCGTTCTGGCGGTCAGGATGCTGACCGAGCGCAAGGTGGAACGGTTGATTCTCACCCGTCCTGCGGTGGAAGCTGGAGAGCGTCTGGGCTTCCTGCCCGGGGATCTTCAGCAGAAGGTGGATCCCTACCTTCGCCCTCTCTACGACGCGCTGCACTCCCTCTTGGGACCGGAGAAGACCAGCGTGCTGCTTGAAAAGGGCGTCATTGAGGTGGCTCCACTGGCCTACATGCGAGGGCGCACCCTCAGCGATGCATTTGTGATCCTTGACGAGGCACAGAACACCACACCAGCGCAGATGCGCATGGTGCTGACGCGACTGGGCGAACGCTCTCGGATGGTGGTGACCGGTGACACCACTCAGGTGGATCTGCCCCCATCTCAGGTGTGTGGTCTCGTGGAGGCCTCCGACGTGCTTGAAGGGGTGGAGGGTGTCGCCGTTTGTCGACTCACCGCAGCGGATGTGGTCCGTCACCCTCTCGTGCAGCGGGTGGTGGAGGCGTATGCCCGGCGCGATGAGCGCAAAACACCGAAGATTCAGCGTCGATAGGGAGATCCACACCCCAAACCCTTGTTATCGCTGTCAGGATG
>CAJWZN010000056.1 GCA_913050105.1 uncultured Synechococcus sp. | reverse complement strand
TGGCTGCCGCCGTTCAACAAGGAAACGCGTCAACGCTGGGCAACACCGTTCACCGCAGAACGATGAACCGACTGCTGCTCCTGATGATGGTTCTGCTTCCTGCACGGGCGATCGCCGCAGACCTCACCGCCCTGCAGCAGACCCTGTTTCGCTACGGGTTCCAGATCGAGGCCCGCCAACCCCCAGGGGGGGCCTATGGCCGCTTCATCCCTGGCCAGAGATTGCTGGAGATCTCACCACTGGTGGGAGATCTCGGAATTACGCGCCCGGTTCTGCTGCATGAGGCGGTTCATGCAGCACAGAGCTGCCCCGATGGTCAGCTCACATTGCTGAACCTGAAACGCCGCAGCAGCCCCGTGGTGGAAAGCCGGATTCGCTACCTGCTGACCAACCACTACAGCCAGGAGCACCAGGCCTTGGAGCAGGAGGCCTTTCGCCTGCAGAGCCAGCCGGATGCGGAGGCACTGATCATCGCGGCGCTCAAACGGCGATGCCCGGCTCGATGAATGTGGTCGATGGAGATGGCTACGCTCGCCTTTTGACCTGCGTCGGCCATGCGCCTCTCCCTCGCCAACGACGGACTGCCGACCTGGAGTGGTGAGGTACTGGCGGTGGGGCTGTTTAAAGATCAGCCCGCAACGGAACTGGAAGGCCGCTGGCCAGGCCTGAGCAACACGCTGAACCGTGAACAATTCAGCGGCAAGCCCGGGCAGCAGCTGGTGGTCAACCTGCTGGAGGGCTCCGGCCCCCAAAGGCTGGTGGTGCTGGGGCTGGGAGATGCGGCTGCCTTCAACCTCGATGGGGTGCGACGAGCAGCCGCTGCTGCAGCCAAGGCAGCCGGCGTCTGCAATGGTCTGCTGGGCCTGCAACTGAATTGGGAGGGCCTCGAACCAACGGCGGCTGCAGCTGCAGCGGCGGAAGCGGTGCGCCTTTCCCTTTACACCGACCAACGCTTCCGCAAGTCTCCCGAACCGACACAGCATCCTGCGGGGCTGGAGTTGATCGGCCTGCCCCCCCAGGCCGCTTCAGGCTTCGACCGAGTGAACGCCGACTGCGCCGGGGTGGAACTAGCCCGCCAGCTGGTCGCTGCTCCACCGAACGTGGTCACCCCTGCGGCCCTGGCCCAGACCGCTGCTGAAATAGCGGAGAGCTATGGACTGGAACTGACGGTGCTCGAACGCGCCGACTGCGAAGCACGCGGCATGGGTGCCTTCCTGGCGGTGAGCCAGGGGTCGGATCTCGATCCGAAGTTGATTCACCTTGTGTATCGAGCGGAGGGCGAGGTGAAGCGCCGACTGGCACTGGTTGGCAAAGGACTCACCTTCGATTCCGGCGGTTACAACCTCAAGGTTGGAGGGGCTCAGATCGACATGATGAAGTTCGACATGGGCGGCAGTGCATCGGTGTTCGGCGCGATGCGAGCCATTGCCGAACGGAAACCTGCCGGCGTTGAGGTGCACATGATCGTGGCCTCATGCGAAAACATGATCAACGGCTCCGCAGTGCACCCCGGTGACATCGTCAGCGCCGCCGATGGCACCACGATCGAGATCAACAACACCGACGCCGAGGGCCGGCTCACCCTCGCCGATGCTCTGCTCTATGCCTGTGAGCAGAAACCCGATGCGGTGGTTGATGTCGCCACCCTGACCGGTGCCATTGTCGTTGCTCTGGGGAGTGAGATGGCCGGTCTCTGGAGCAACGACGATGCCCTTGCCGAATCACTCGACCGGGCGGCTGAGGCTGGTGGGGAGGGATTGTGGCGGATGCCCCTGCGGCGCTCCTACAAGGACGGGCTCAAATCCAAGCTCGCCGATTTCAAGAACACCGGCCCCAGACCGGGAGGGTCGATCACAGCAGCCCTGTTCCTGGAGCACTTCGTGAGTCAGGGAACCGCATGGGCTCATGTGGACATCGCCGGCACGGTCTGGAGTGACAAAGGCCAGGGGATCAACCCCGCTGGCGCGACCGGCTATGGCGTGCGCACCCTGGTGAACTGGGTCTGCAACCCTGCATGAGAAATGCTCGCCTGCGTTGGTTCCTGAAGGCCCAAACCGGAGTGCTGCTGCTGCCGGCGGGTCTTTGCCTCTTCGGCGAGGCGGTCAGCCGGAAAATGATTCAGATGACTGGGGGAGAGGCCGGAGAATGGTTTTGGACCGGAACTCTGAGCCTGATCTGCATCAATGCAGGGATCGGTCTGATGATTGAAAGCGGACTGACCAAAGGCTTTCCTGGTCGCAGAACCACTCCAGACAACTAGATCAATATCCCCTGAACCTTGGGCTTGATTTCAGGACGCAACCGCAGTTGGCAAATGGGTCACACCACTGCTGCGGTCAGGTGTTTCGAGTGCATGAATCTGCCAGCGCGCTCTTTCAGAGCACGATTCCAGAACCCTGTCCAAATCATCCGACGCATGCTTCGGTGATGGATATGGACCGATGTGGCGGGTTCCGAGACCATCCTTAATGGTCAGCAGATACATACATTTCCTCCGTTCTTTTTTGGATCTTAGGCATAGCGTTCATGGTCGTCGATGGACGGAAACCCGTCTGCTCACTGGGAACTTAATGAATTAAGCCACATCGTTCGCTTAATCTTTTCCATAGGTTTTATGCATGGTTCTTAAGGCTTTTTTCGTTTTCAGCGATTCTCGGTTCGCGCCTGAAAAACCATCAACAGCCACCGGAGTGATCAGCCAAACAATGCCTTGATGGCGCCGGCTGTAACGAGAGCAATGATTCCCACCATCCAGATCTCACGCCGTTGCGCCAGCAGAGACAGAGCCCCTGCAGAGAAGCTCAGCCGCCCCGTCGACACCAGATACGTCAGTCCAACCAAAAGCAGCGCGGGGACGACCAGGGCACACAGAAGCTGCAGGCTCATCAGTCGCTCCAGGGACGATCGCTGCGGGCCTTGTCTCCCCACACATCATCCAGTCGGCGATCACGACCACAACTGAAGCGGTAAAAGTTGTATTTGAGTGAATTCAGCTCGGCGTAGTTCTGGTGGTAGCCCTCAGCCGGCCAGAAACGAGCCGCGGCACGGATCTCCACCTTCAGCGCTGAAACAGGCTCACCCAACTCCCGGGCGGCCATTTCGGCACTGCCGTTTGCTTCAAGGGACTGGGCATCATCCGCGGTGAAAATCACCGGGCGATAGGAATCACCGCGATCACAGAACTGCCCTCCACCATCGAGGGGATCCACATTGCGCCAGTAACTGCGGAGCAGTTCGGCGTAACTGATCTGATCGGGGTCGAAACGGACTTGCACCGCCTCCTGGTGCCCAGTGGTTTCGCTGCTCACCTGGCGATAGGTGGGGCGTTCCAGCTGGCCTCCGCTGTAACCACTGGTGGCTTCAATCACCCCCGGCAGATGCTCAAGATCATGTTCAAGGCACCAAAAGCATCCCCCCGCGAACACCGCTGTGGCCTGAGCGCCCCAAGCTGAATTGGGGAACGCCAGCAGAGCGATCAACAGAACGGCAATCAATCGCTGCATGGGCTCACCTGATCGAAAATGGCCTGGGCGGCTCGTTCGGTCACGCCCGGCGCCCCCAGGGTGTCGCGTAAACGACCGTAACCTTCCAGCATCCGCTGCCGTTGAGGGCCATTCTCCAGCAGAGGAAGGGCCTGCTCCACGAGCATTTCAGCTGTGAGCTCGTCCTGCAACAGCTCCGGCACGAGCCGTTGATTGAGCAGCAGATTCACAGGAGAGATGTGCTCCACATTGAATCCGAGCAGATACTTTGCGATGGCCGCCGTGAACCGGCTCACCCGGTAGCCAACCACCTGGGGCACCCCCTGAAGAGCAAGTTCCAAATTCACCGTTCCCGACTTGGCCAGGGCAAGATCGGCAGCAGCCCCCAGGGTCTTCTTCAGACCATCGGCCTGATCGGCTGGGATCACCCGCGCTGATCGCACCCCAGCAGCATCGAGAGCCTTCCGCAACGGCTGCTCAAAATGAGATAACCCTGCAGGCACCAGCACCTGCAGGGTGGGATGCCGTTGCTGGATCAGGGCTGCAGCTCTAGCCAGGGTTGGCATCAGATAAGTGAGTTCCTGCGGTCGGGAGGCCGGTAGCAACAGCAACACCGGTGCCTCCGGGTCAAGCCCCAGGATCCGCCTGGAGTCGAGACGATCGGGTAGCTCCCGGTAGTTGTCGAGCAGCGGGTGACCCACCCAGGTCACTTCGGCACCGCGTCCGGAATAGAACGCGGCTTCCGCAGGAAAAATAGCCAGGATTCGATCGGTGAAGCCCAGCAGCTCCGTGGTGCTGCCATCACCAAAACGCCAGGCCCACTCCTGGGGAGCGATGTAATAAGTGATCGGCAGCTTGGGGTACTGACTCCGCAGTTTGCGACCGAGCCTGACGTTGGCACCGACGTAATCAATCAGCACCAGGCCATCCAGAGCCTTCCGCCTCAACAGACGGTCCACCCGGGCCTGCAAGCGCAGAGTCGGAAGGATCAGAGGGAGTGCCTCCCACAAACCGATCGCTCCCATCGGAGCCGTATCCGCAAGCAGTTCAGCGCCGGCTGCTTCCATCCGCGCCCCCCCAAGAGCCAGCAGCTCCAGGTCCAGGCCACGGCGGTCAGCCTCCCGCTTCAACGCCTGAATCAACAAGCTGCCCTGCAGATCACCGGACACCTCCCCAGTGCTGATCAGCAACCGCACCATCAGCGCTTGCTCACGGCTGGCATCGGACCACGTCGCCCCTGGGCAATGGAGGCGTCCAGGAAACGGCAGAAATGGGATGCCGCCGGCAACAGCGCCTGGTCCTTGACCTGCTCAAGAGCTTCTGCGATCACCAGATCAGAGCGATACACCAGGTTCCAGATCTCCTGCAGCTGCTTGAACTCCCTGCCTCCATCGCGATCTCCCAGGCCACTGCGCCGCAGACCGACCCGATTCAACCCCCGCACCCGGCCGGGATGACCTTCCACCAGGCAGTAGGGCGGAACATCCCGCTCAACACGGGTCATCCCACCCACCATTGCCATGGTGCCGATCTGCACGAACTGGTGAATGCCGAGGCAGCCTCCAATCACGGCCCTGTCTTCGATGATCACGTGGCCGGCCACCTGAATGGCGTTCGACATCACGATTCGGTTACCGAGTTCACAGTTGTGACCCAGATGGCAATACGCCATCAACAGGTTGTGATCACCCACAACAGTGCGCTCGCCCTCATCGGTGGCGCGATTGATGGTGACGCATTCCCGAATGGTGTTGCCATCACCGATCACCACTTCTGTGGGAGCACCTCTGTACTTGAGATCCTGAGGTTCAAGGCCAAGACAGGCCCCAGGGAAGACACGGTTATCGCGTCCCAGACGCAACCGGCCGTCCAGCACGGAATTCGGACCAATCCAGGTATTGGCGCCGATCACAACGTCGGGACCGATCACGGCACCCGGCCCAACCACAACCCCGGCTGCCAGCTCGGCTTTGGCATCCACAACCGCCTGGGGATGAATCTGTACCGCAGAGAGATCGGACGTCATCCGGATCAATCCACCATGGAGAACATCAGCTGACCGGAACAGACCAGCTCTCCGTCCACATGGGCCTCGGCCTTCACCTTGCAAAAGCGTTTGCGTTTGAGGCTGAGCAGCTCACAGCGAATCACCAGCTGATCACCAGGAACCACCGGGCGGCGAAACCTGACCCCGTCAATTCCAGCGAACACGAATAACCCTTTGGGCAGATCCGGCATCTGGGTCACGATCAGGCCGCCCACCTGAGCCATGGCCTCGACGATCAGCACCCCTGGCATCAGAGCTCGCTCAGGGAAATGCCCCTGGAACTGCGGCTCATTCATCGTGACGTTCTTGATCCCCGTCGCAGAGACACCAGGGTCGTGGGCGATCAAACGATCCACCAGCGCAAAGGGATAGCGATGCGGCAACAGACCAGCGATCTGTTCGCTGGTCAACACAACATCCGGCGCAGGGGATTCAGTCACAAGGCAGCGGCGAGATCGGTGTGGAGCCCATGGGACCCCCTGTACACGAGGACCTGAGCCTTAGGGAAACCCACCAAGGCCAGATCACCAATGAGATCCAGCAGCTTATGGCGCACCGGTTCATCGGGGAACCGCAGAGGGGGGTTGACCCAGTGATCGCCATCACAGACCAGGGCGTTATCCAAGGCCCCGCCCTGAATCAAGCCAGCCGCCCGCAGCTGCTCAACCTGCTCACGGAATCCAAAGGTGCGCGCGGGAGCGATCTCCTCGACGAACACCTGAGGGGAGAGATCGAGCGCCAGCATTTGCCGACCAATGGCCGGCTGCGGAAAATCGATAATGCCCACCACGCGGAAGGTATCGGCCGGGGTGACGGTGATCACACTGCTGCCGCGATGGCGCAGCAGTGGTTCATGCAATGAAGGCGGGCACGGACGCGGCGTAGCAGCAGGTTGTAGTCCGACCTCAGCAATGGCATCGACCCACCCCTGAGCAGAACCATCCAAAAGCGGCACTTCAGAACCGCCGAGAACGATATCGGCGTGGGTGACACCACAACCAGCCAGAGCCGCCAGCAGGTGCTCAACGGTCGAAACCCGTCTTGAGCCAAGGTCGAGAGTGGTGCACAGCTGGCTGTCCCGAACCTGATCCGGGGACAGACGAATCGGATCCGGATCATCGGTGAAACGAATCTGAAAGCCAGGCTTGTCACTGGGGGTGAGACGCACCACAGCCTGATCACCGCTGTGAAGGCCGATGCCACGGCGCTCCACCTCATTCACCAGGGTCCAGGACCCGGAGTAGTCCTCAGGCCAGCAGGTCACTAGAACTTGTAGCCCACACCAAGGTTGAAGCGGTAGTCGCTCGTGAAGTCCTGGGTTGCGATCTCAAGGCGAAGCGGACCGACGGGGGTGTCAACAATCACACCGGTACCCACAGAGACACCCGAGCCGACTTTGTTCAACTTCAGGCCGGGCTTCCCAGGCACATTCTTCTGAGTGTTGAAGTCGGTGCCTGCGTCCATAAACAACTCCCCAGAGAAGACGCTGATGATCGGGAAGCGGTACTCGACGGTGACCTCACCGAAGTTACGGGCCACGGCCAGATCACAGTTGTACCAACCACGAATCGAGTTTGATCCGCCGACGCAGAACGCCTCATAAGGGGGTAAATCGCCGACGATCATTCCACCTTTGAGCTGGACGCCAATGGCCTGCGGGCAATCAGCCTTCTCGCCGTCCTCAGGCCTGCATCCCTTGTGCAATTTCAACCAATTCACTGGGAAAAACTGGGTGTAACTGCCGCGAAGACGATTGAAGGTGGGCGAATCGTCGTTCACACCGAGGAACTGTTCGGTGCTGGCGGTGAAGAAATTACCGCTCGTCGGCTGGCGATTGTCGTTGAGATTGTTGTAGGTGGTGGCAAGGCGTAAGCCGGTCAGCAGGTTGCTGTCAGCACAGTTGAAGGACACACAAATGATGTCTTTGTTTTTTACCCTGCCCTTCTTGTAATCACGCGTTGATACAGCGTTCGGGCGTGTTTTTCCCTTGAAGTTGATCGGACGAACGTCTGCGAGAGAGAAACCCGCCAACACGCGCCATGGTGAGTCGTTGAAAGGATCACCGCCATTGAGAGGTCGGGAAAAGGAGAAGTTACCTCCGGTTTTGCGCAGAACAACGGTGTCGCCCTCGTAATCAAACCAACTGCGGTTGGGGAATTCCTTCAGCGCTTTTTTGACACTGTTGAAATCATCTCCGGATGGATTTTTGTCCGAGTTGATGTCATAGGCATATTTATTGCCGTTGTCCTCATGGTCGTCAACGGTGCGAATGTTTCCGTTGTCTTCACTCTGGAAGGCCTGGGGCACCTGCTGGCTGATGAACAACGAACCGCGAAAGGACGTGCGGTGCTGGTCGCCCTTAATCCACGGATCACTGAAGTTGACATTCGCCAGGGCTCCGTATTGGCCGTAGGTCAGATTCAGCCCCACATTCCATGCACGGCCGAACATGTTGGAGTCCTGAACCTGACCCTGTCCGAACACACCTTGGCTCTGGCTGTAGCCGAGGCCGCCGGAGAGCTGTCCCGTGGACTGTTCAACAATGCCGAGCACAATCGTGACGTCACCAGCCTGCTCAGGGACTGGTTTGAGCGTCACCTTGACGTCACTGAAGAGCTGGGTGCCGTAGAGACGCTTGATGTCGCGCTCCAGCTTGTTGCGGTTAAAGGGATCACCGGGCTGGATCGAAATCTCCCGGGTCACGACCCATTCCTTTGTTTTACCAACAATCAGCTCACCGTTCTCATTTTCGTTCTCACCTTCTTTATTGAGGAATTGAACCTCCACACCCGCAACGCGGC
>CAJWZN010000055.1 GCA_913050105.1 uncultured Synechococcus sp. | reverse complement strand
CGGAGGCTCTGCAGAACCTCGATGTTCCTGAAGCCCTTGATCTGGTGGTGAATGCCGTGATCGCGGACAACGCACGACGAGCCATGCGTGGTGGTGTACCGCTTGAGGACAATGGCTCCGAAACGACAGCGGACTATCTGCAGCTGATGAGCTCCATCGAAAGCCAGCTGGACAGTTGAGTCGCCTTTTGTTCCGCACACCTATGCCTGAACAAACAAAAAATCAACTACAGAGTTCCATTCTGAGACTCTTGAGATCGACGTGACCAGTGCCGTTGAAACCATCGCGGCACGATTTCATCCCCCCGAGAGGATCACAGGAATCCGGAGCCTGGGATCGGGGAACGTCAACGACACCTACCTGGTGACCCACGCGGGCAAAGGCGATGGGGCTTTCGTGTTGCAACGCCTGAACACCCACGTGTTCCAGCGACCCGAGCTGGTGATGCGCAACCTCGAAGCCGTGGGATCCCACGTTCAGCGCCGCCTGGCGACGCCTCCTGCTGAACTTGCAGGCCGCCGCTGGGAGATTCCCCGCGTCATCCCCTGCCGTCAGAAGAGCCCCTGGGTCGAGCACAACGGAGAGTTCTGGCGTTCAATCACCTACATCGGAGCGGCAACCACGCCGGATGTGATCAGGGACCGCTCCCATGCCCGCGAGGTGGGCTACGGACTCGGAATGTTTCACAGCCTGATCAGTGACCTGCCGATCAGTGCGCTGGCTGACACTCTCGAAGGATTTCACGTCACCCCCCGCTACCTCCACAGGTACGACCAAATCCTGAGAAATTGTTCCTCGGGGGAGCCCAACTTGGATGAATTGCATCGGTTCGTCGAGCAGCGACGCGATCAGGTCGACGTGCTTGAAGCAGCGCTGGAGCGAGGCGAACTACGGCACAGGCCAATCCATGGGGATCCCAAGATCAACAACGTGATGATTGATGAAACCAGTGGCAAAGCCGTTGGTCTCATTGATCTAGACACCGTCAAACCAGGGCTGGTGCATTACGACATCGGTGACTGTCTGCGCTCGTGCTGCAACCCGGCAGGAGAAGAGGTTCAGGAGCTTTCAGCAGTGAAATTCGATCTAACCCTCTGCGACGCCATCCTCGAGGGTTATTTCTCCGTCGCCCATGGATTCCTCAGCGAGTGGGATCGGCATTACGTGCCGAACTGCATTCGCTTGATTCCCTTTGAGCTCGGTCTGCGTTTTCTCACCGACCACCTCGAGGGGAACCTCTACTTCCGCACCGAGAGACCGGATCACAACCTTCAGCGAGCTGCCGTTCAATTTCGACTCACCGAACAGATCGAGCAACAGTTGCCTGAAATCCAGGCCATCGTGAATCGCCGAGCCGGCTGAGATCATGCCGAGACCCGCAGCAACGCTGCAACAAAGGCTCCGGCTGGTGCCTTTTGAACCATCACTGCCCCAGGGATTACAGGTCAACGCCAGCCTTTCCTGGTTGATCTCCGGCTCGCTGACCCTGAACTTTGAGGTTCTGAACCAAAACGCGCCTACAGAACTTGTTCTGCCGCCGCAACTGATCGACGGTGAACAGCGCAACGGGGTGCGCCGCGATGGCCTTTGGACAAGCACCTGCTTCGAAGCTTTTCTTGGCCTTCCGGGTGAATCGCGCTATTGGGAAATCAATTTGGCCGCCAATGGCGACTGGGCTGTTTATCGCTTCAACGACTACCGCAGCGGCCAGGAGGACCAGACCCATACGGCACCCCCGTTGGTGCATCTCCGCCGCTGGCAGCACCAGCTGGGCCTTGAGGCCAGCCTCGACCTGAGCCCGTGGTGGCCCCAGGACACGTGTCCTGACATCGCCTTGACCACCGTGCTGGACCGTGGGGACAAAGGACTGAGTCACTGGGCCATCAGCCATCCCAGCGATCGCGCCGACTTTCATCAGCGCAGTGCTTTTTTGAAAAGCTGACCTGGATCGGTAGGGTCGTCCAAGGTTTGCGATTGAGCCATGTGGCGTCGCTTTGCCCTCATCAGCGCCGTCCTCCTGGGGGCGACAAGCCTCGGCGCTGTGGCTACCCATCAATCCGCGATCAACACGACAGCCGGCCCAGCCGAAATATCCGAGATCTCGCTGGTGGCACCTGTCGCTGGCGCTGCTGCTGAACGCCGTTACCCCAGGGTTCCAGGGGATGATGTCGCCACAGCTGAACTGCTGGCCAGCGTCGAAACAGCCCTGCGGGATTCCTCCACGTCGCCGGGCCTGCTGCCGGATCTGGGCCATCAGCAGCAGGTGATCTACAGGGTGCTGTCCGCTCAGCCCGCACGGTCCGCCGCCGTTCTTGCTGCTCTGCCGCAGCGTTGGCGCAGCGTGGCGGAACGCCACTTGGCGGCGCGCAGGGAATTCCTGACCATGGCTCGGAGCAGGGGTCCATCAACCCTGCCGGCCTGGCGAATCATTCAACCCGAACCAGCTAAACAGCTTCTTCAGCATTACCGCAAAGCCGAAGCTGCCACCGGCATTGCCTGGGAGGTGCTGGCAGCTGTGAATCTTGTGGAAACGGGGATGGGACGCATCGACGGTGTCTCAGTCGCGAACGCGCAGGGGCCCATGCAGTTCCTGCCCACGACCTGGGCGCAGGCCGGGGTCGGCGCCGGCGACATCCGCGACCCCCATGACGCCATCCAGGCGGCAGCTCGGTATCTGGTGCGCCGTGGCGGTTTGGAGGACATCCGCCAGGGACTGTGGGGATACAACAACAGCGACTATTACGGCCGTGCCGTGCTGCTGTATGCCTCGCTGATGGAGGAGGACCCCCTGGCCTACACAGGCCTCTATCACTGGGAAATTCATTACAACTCGGCTGTCGGCGACCTGTGGTTGCCAGTGGGCTACGCGCAGCAGCAGTCCATTGCGGTGCAGGACTACCTGCAACGTCATCCCGGCAGCCGGCCACCGCAATGATCCGCAGAGGGCGGACCCTTACGCTGTTTTGACGCGTGAATTGTGCAGCGGGTGTCCAAGGAAACCTCCCATCGCGGCGAAGAACTCAAGGACCTGGGCTGGTCCGCCCCCGATGTGGCCCGCTACATCGAACTGTGGGAGTACCGACAGCGCTGGGGTGCGATGAATCTGGAACGGGAGGATCGCCTGTTCCTGCGCAAAGCTGAGAAAGCCCTCCCAGCCATCCTCAGCGGCCGGGCATCAGCCAAGAAATCAATTCAGGACAAGACCTACTACCGCTGGCTGCGCTTCCATTGCGACGCCATGCTCAGCGCTGAGTCCGAAATGGGTCTTGCAGAAGGCACGCGCGGCGCCTGGCCGGTGATGCTGGAAACCGAACTGCGGATCCTGGTTCATTACGAGCCGGTGCTGGGGCTGCCTGACACCCTCAAAGCAAAGGCACTGGCGCCAGTTCGAGAAACCCTGGCCTCACAGGTTGCTGCCCTGGGGACGACCAAGGCTTACGACTTCCAGGCCCCCTTGATCAGCCTCAAGGAACAGGAGCCGAGCAACCGCTGGAAGCACCTCCGAGACGTTGATGCCAGCGACCGCACCTACCCACTGCTCAACGCCGAAGCGGTGGACGGTTTTCGCCACGAAGCCCATACGGCGATCCATGACCTGATTCGCAGCAACTTCCCTTCCCTGAGCGACACCGACAAACCAGAGCTCTCCCACGACTAGAACAGGAACACAGGCGTTCCTTTTCCGCCCGATGGCCCATCATTTCGAGACCCTTCAACTGCACGCCGGTCAGTCCCCTGATCCGGCGACCAACGCACGGGCGGTTCCGATTTATCAGACCAGCTCGTACGTGTTCAACGACGCTGAACACGGCGCCAACCTGTTTGGCCTGAAGGAGTTCGGGAACATCTACACCCGTCTGATGAATCCGACGACGGATGTGTTCGAGAAGCGCGTGGCGGCACTGGAAGGCGGCGTCGCGGCCCTGGCCACGGCGTCCGGTCAGTCGGCTCAGTTCCTGGCGATCACGAACTGCATGCAGGCCGGCGACAACTTCGTTTCGACGTCGTACCTGTACGGCGGCACCTACAACCAGTTCAAGGTTCAGTTTCCGCGCCTCGGTATCGACGTTCGTTTCGCCGACGGCGATGACGTCGACAGCTTTGCCGCCCAGATCGACGACAAAACGAAGGGCATTTACGTGGAGGCGATGGGTAACCCCCGCTTCAATATTCCCGATTTCGAAAAGCTCTCAGCTCTGGCAAAGCAGAAAGGAATTCCACTGATTGTTGACAACACTCTCGGCGCCTGCGGTGCCCTGATGCGGCCGATCGAACATGGTGCCGATGTGATCGTGGAAAGCGCCACCAAGTGGATTGGAGGCCACGGCACGAGCCTCGGCGGAGTGATTGTTGACGCCGGCACATTCAACTGGGGAAATGGCAAGTTTCCCTTGATGAGCCAGCCCAGCGCCGCATATCACGGGCTTGTCCACTGGGATGCTTTCGGCTTCGGAAGCGATATCTGCAAGATGCTCGGGCTTCCGGACGACCGCAACATCGCCTTTGCGCTGCGAGCAAGGGTCGAAGGCCTGCGGGACTGGGGACCGGCGGTGAGCCCGTTCAACAGTTTTCTGCTGCTTCAGGGGCTGGAGACCCTGAGCCTGCGGGTGGAGCGTCACACCGAGAACGCAATGGCGTTGGCCACCTGGCTGGATGAGCATCCCAAGGTGGCCGGTGTGAGCTACCCGGGATTGGCGGGTGACCCTTACAACGCTGCAGCGAAGAAATACCTCACAGGCCGAGGCATGGGCTGCATGCTGATGTTCTCTCTCAAGGGTGGTTACGACGATGCCGTGCGCTTCATCGACAGCCTCAAACTCGCCAGCCATCTGGCCAACGTGGGTGATGCCAAGACCCTGGTGATCCATCCGGCATCAACAACCCACCAGCAACTGAGTGAGGACGAACAGGCCTCGGCAGGTGTCACCCCGACGATGGTTCGGGTGTCGGTGGGTCTCGAACACATCGACGACATCAAGGCCGACTTCGAGCAGGCCCTCGCCTGATCACCCCAGGAGAGCGATGGCGCTGATCCTCCCCCGCAACTACCACAAGATCGGTGCCGTCGAACGCAACCGGATCTCCTGGATCGAGCCGAAACAGGCCGAACGCCAGGACATCCGGCCATTGCGCATCGGCATTCTCAACATCATGCCGTTGGGCAAGCAATACGAATTCAACCTGCTGCATCCCCTGGGTCTTTCCGTGCTTCAGATCGAACCGGTCTGGATCCGTCTCAACACCCACGCCTACAAAAGCTGGGATCAGGAGCACCTGAACAATCTCTACGTCAGCTGGGAGGAGGCACTGGCTCAGGGCCCTATTGATGGACTGATCATCACCGGGGCTCCGGTGGAACATCTGCCCTATGAGCAGGTGAAGTACTGGAAAGAACTGGTGCGGGTGGTCGAAGAGGCCAGGACGATCTGTGCCAGCACCCTCGGTCTGTGCTGGGCGGGCTTCGCCCTGGCCTATCTCGCCGGCGTCGATAAACATCCGTTCGAACGCAAGCTGTTTGGGGTCTACCCCATGCGCAGCCTGGTACCGGGCCACCCGCTGATGGGCACCCAGGATGACCGCTTTCATTGCCCGCAGAGCCGTCATGCAGGACTCCTGGATACCGCGATGGAGTCAGCCCAGCGCCAGGGACGACTCCGCTTGCTCGCCCATGGCGAACAGGTGGGCTACAGCATCTTCGAAACCCCCGACCAGCGGCAGTTGATGCATCTGGGCCATCCGGAATACAACGTGGGCCGCATCGTCGGTGAGATGGAACGTGACAAGGCCCGTGGTGATGTTCCACCACCGGAGAATTTCAATGCAGGCAACCCCAAGACAAGCTGGCGGTCACATCGCAACCTGCTGTTCCAGCAGTGGTTGTGGTTCTGTTATCAGCGCGTGAGCTTGGCGGGCTGATCCTGCAACCGATTGGGTGCTGATTTGCGATTGAGCTCCCGCTCCAGGGCAACGATGCGGCGTTCCCGCAAACAATGACGGCAGCCTCCGAGGGTTTGGAGATGCTTCTCGGGGGTGATGGTGATCACCTGAACTGGATGTTGGCTGCAGCGGATCCTCACCGGGCTTTTGTAGCTGCGCCACACGATCTCGCTGTAGTCGTATTGATCACCAAAGCGCTGCTGTGCGCGCTTGAGGAATTCGTTTTTGGTGATTCGAGCTCCCATGCAGCGAATGTATGGGAGAACGCGACAGCTCGAACAAGGGCTTCATGGGTCGTCACCAGCGGACCACGCGAACGGCTCGATCAACCATCAGGCTGGTTCCATCGATCTGCGGCTGGGAGGCCATGGCGCTGAGCAGCGAACAAACGCACTGCGAGGCACCTGTTCAGCCGTGGACACTGATCCAGGGCTGGGTCAAACCGGATGCCGCCGCCTTCTGGCGCAACCAGCTGGAGGAGTCTGTTGGCTGGCAGCAACCGATCGTGAAGGTCTACGGACGGCAGCACCCGGTTCCGCGCCTCACAGCCTTTCTGGCCGAAACAGGCGTGCGCTACCGCTACAGCGGAACACAACACACCGGCTCAGGCTGGCCGGAATGGTTCGTCCCCTTGTTGGAAGAGGTGCAACAAACCTGCTCCTGCAACTTCAACGGTTGTTTGCTGAATCTGTATCGCCATGGCGACGATCGGATGGGATGGCACGCCGACGATGAACCGGAAATCGATCAAAGCGCTCCCATCGCATCTCTCTCGTTTGGGGCCAGTCGCGATTTTCAGCTGCGCCATCGCCGCGAGACGGGCAACAAAACATCCTTGAGCCTTGCTGATGGTGATCTGCTGATCATGCAGTCGGGCTGTCAGCAGAGCTGGCAGCACTGCATTCCGCAGCGCAAAAAGATCCGCACAATGCGGGTCAACCTCACGTTTCGGCGGTTCGAAATGCCTGTCCATTTCTGATTGGTTTCATCGACACCCCCCTCAGCCATCAGTGCACCAGCAACGGCAACACCTGTCCCCACAACGGAGCAGTGAACAGAGCCAGCACGGTGCTCCAGAAGACCAAACTCGCTGCATCTCCCTGATCGCGGTCCGCCGTCTCCGAAATCAGAAGCACTGAGATGGCGGTTGGGGTGGCTCCCTGCAAAGCCATGGCCTGAATCATCAAAGGGTCCCAGCGCAACAGCAAACCGAGAACCATCAGCAGAAGGGGGAAGAGCAGAAGTTTTCCCACCAGAGCCGCCCTCAGGCCTGGGGTCAGAAGGCCAGGGATACGTCGATCCCGGAACAATGCACCAAGCCGCAACCCCACCACGAACAAAGCCAGGATCAACACCAGCCTTGAGGGCCACCACAGCGCCTCAGCGAAGCTGTTGCTCCATGGCGTCCACTGCACCAGCAAAGCTCCGAACAGGCCACGACTGGCAGGACTGAGCAACAGACCCTGCGCGGCCCCCTGAAGCAGAGAACTGGACTGCACCGAACCGCCGGCCAGAACCACCGCACCCACGCTCCAGGTGAACAGCGTGGCCCCGATGTCGTAACCGATGGTGATCGGCAGCGCTGTCTCCGGAAGGAACGCAAGCGCCAGGGGAACGCCCACATAGGCCGTGTTGCCAACACAGCTGCCCAACCTCAATGCCGCAGAGCGGTGAGGCTTCCCTGCGGATTGGATTGAGACCGCCACCAACCAGAGGCTCACCACCACCGGCGCCACAACGGCCGCCTTCAGCACGGCACCCGTCAGGCCACCACGAAGCAGCAATCCCATCACGCTCAAAGGCACGCCGAAACGAACCAACGGCCGGGCCAGACGCGTTGACAAATCGGGTTGATGCCCCCCAAGCCAGAAACCGAACAGCAGGCAGGGGACCAGCTCCAGCAGGAAGCTCAGCATGGCCAAACTCCCATTGCAGACTCAACGCTAATCACCCTCAGGAGATGCCAGACAATGCGTGCATCGCCCCAGGCCAGACCTCATCGAATTGTCCGAAGCGATGGCGGCAGCGACCAACTCACCAGACAGGAGTTCCCCAGCTACGACGCTGCCTATGACGCGCTGGAGAACTACTACGGCGATTTCTGCTGCTCCGACGACGACCGGATCGACTACACGATCAAGGCTTGTCCTGATCCCGCTGCTGGACCTGAGCCATGAAATGACGCACCCTGCTGCTGCGCCATCGATTGGGTAACCACAAAAGGTGCAGTGATCAAACCAAGCACCAGCTGCAGATCCTCCAGTGAGACCCGAGGAAGGGCCGGAACCAGGGAGACAGCCAGCTCGGGCATCAGACCATCTGGCTGAGAAAACGACGGCTGCGTTCTTCACGGGCGTTGGTGAAGAAACTGGCGGGATCTGAGGTCTCCACGACCTGCCCCTGATCCATGAACATCACGCGGTCAGCCACCTCCCGGGCAAATCCAAGCTCATGGGTCACCACCACCATGGTCATGCCGGCGCTGGCCAGTTGTCGCATGG
>CAJWZN010000054.1 GCA_913050105.1 uncultured Synechococcus sp. | reverse complement strand
GAGCACTCCGGTCTCCAGCCTCTGATTGCGCGGGAGTTCAGTCAGGACGGTGACCTGGGCCAAGCCCTCGACATGGTGCGCTCCTCTCAAGCCATTCCACGCGCGCGCGAATTGGCAGAAACCTTTGCCCGTGAGTCTCGTGAAGCGATTTCCTGGCTCTCGGATTCCCCCAGCAAAACGGCTCTGCTTGAACTTCCTGATTTCGTGCTCAGCCGTCTCTACTGATCAGGCAGGCCAGCACGTGTCCCAAGTCGCTCACGTGGCTTGGATTCCTGCTGACTTCATTGTCTGAGAGCGTGCCGCCCACGACCCACACCCTGCACCCTGCCGCCAGCGCAGAGGCGGTGCCAGCCTGGGAGTCTTCCATTGCCCAGCAGTCCTGAGCTGAGACGCCCAGCCTTGCGGCAGCCAGGAGAAATGGAGCCGGATCGGGCTTACCAGCCTTGAGATCGGGGTCGTCGCCATAGATGCGCTGGTGAATGCGTTCCAGCCAGGGATGGGGAGCGGCTTTGAACGCCACGGCCTCCCGGCTGCTGCTGGTCACGAGTGCCATGGGAACGCCGCAGGCTGCGCAGTGCTCTACCAGGGTCTCCGCATGGGGCATCGCCTGGGCTTTGGGCAGAAGTGCCCGCACAATGGGCTGCTGGACGGCAAGCAAAGCTTCCTTGCCGACGGCTTGGGGCAACCAGGCGTCCACCTGCTCGGCACAGTCGTGACGACGGCGCCCCCGCAGGTCCAACAGCTGTTTTTGGCTGAGTTGTGCGCCGAACCGTGCTGCCGCTTCAGCCCAGCCCCGTCCATGCAAGGGCTCGGTGTCGAGCAGCAGTCCATCCAGATCGAAGAGGCAGGCTGCGGGCGACGCGTTCAAGGCGATCACCGGTGGATTGATGCCAGTCAAACGTGTCGGCTGTCCGAAAGATTGATACGGGAACTGGATTCCTGCCGGTTCCTCTCCTTAGCCTTTCACTGAGTGTTCCGACCCCTGTTGTGACCGACGCCAAAACGACGATCGAAAGCGTGCTGCAGGAGCAGCGGGTGTTCGATCCTCCGGCCGACGTTGCTGCCCAGGCCAGAATCGGCAGTCTTGAGGCATATCGCGCTCTGGCGGATGCTGCGACGAATGACCCCGATCGTTTCTGGGGCGAGGCGGCCCGTCGTGAACTGCATTGGTTCGAGCCGTTTCATACCGTTCTCAATTGGTCGGATGCTCCATTTGCCCGTTGGTTCGAGGGTGGAACCACCAACCTCTCTTACAACTGCCTTGATCGTCATCTTGAAGGTCCCCGGGCGGATAAAACCGCACTGATCTGGGAGGGGGAACCGGGGGATGTACGACGTTTCACCTATCGGCAACTCCATGCGGAGGTCTGCAAGGCCGCCAATGCCCTCAAGGCCATGGGGATCAGCAAGGGCGATCTCGTGGCCCTCTACATGCCGATGGTTCCGGAAGCTGCCATCGCGATGCTGGCCTGCGCCCGGATCGGTGCACCCCATTCCGTTGTGTTCGGAGGTTTTTCATCTGAGGCGCTTCGGGATCGTCTGAATGACGGCGACGTCAAAGCCGTGATCACCGCCGATGGCGGTTTCCGCAAAGACAAGCCGGTCTCGCTGAAGCCCGCAGTGGATGCAGCCCTTTCAGATGGCGCCTGCCCTTCCGTGTCGGCCGTGCTGGTGGTGCAGCGCACCAAGCAGCCTGTCGACATGGTCGCTGGTCGTGATCAGTGGTGGCATGAGCTGGTGGAGAGCCAGAGCACTGAAATCGCCGCGGAACCGATGGCGAGTGAAGATCGCCTGTTCGTGCTCTACACCTCCGGTTCCACCGGCAAACCCAAGGGGGTGGTTCACACCACGGCTGGATACAACCTCTGGGCGCACCTCACGTTCCAGTGGATCTTCGACATCCGTGATGACGATGTCTTCTGGTGCACGGCCGATGTGGGCTGGATCACAGGCCACAGCTACATCGTTTACGGGCCGCTCTCGAACGGTGCGACCACGGTGATGTACGAGGGGGCCCCCCGCCCCTCCAATCCCGGAGCCTTCTGGGAGTTGATCCAGAAGCACGCCATCTCGATCTTTTACACAGCACCAACGGCAATCCGGGCCTTCATGAAGAGCGGCCGTGCAGTGCCGGATCAATACGACATGAGCACTCTTCGTCTGCTGGGCACCGTTGGTGAGCCGATCAATCCAGAGGCCTGGATGTGGTATCGCGAGGTGATCGGTGGCAATCGCTGCCCGATCGTTGACACCTGGTGGCAGACCGAAACCGGCGGCGTGATGATCAGTCCGTTGCCGGGCGCGATTCCCACCAAGCCTGGTTCAGCAACCCTTCCGCTGCCTGGGATCCAGGCAGACGTTATCGATGCTGAAGGCAACAGTTGCGACGCCGATCAAGGCGGTTATCTGGCTGTTCGCGCCCCCTGGCCGGGGATGATGCGCACGGTGCACGGAAACCCGCAGCGGTTCCGTGAGAGCTACTGGGAGCACATTCGCCCGGCTGATGGGTCGTACCTCTACTTCGCCGGGGATGGTGCCCGCCGTGATGCCGACGGTTACTTCTGGGTGATGGGTCGGGTTGATGACGTGATCAATGTCTCCGGTCATCGTCTCGGCACCATGGAGATTGAATCCGCTCTGGTGAGCCATCCAGCTGTCGCGGAAGCGGCAGTGGTTGGCCGCCCGGACGATCTCAAAGGCGAGGCAATCGTTGCTTTTGTGACTCTGGAAGCCGGCCGTGAGGTCTCCGAGGAGCTTGTGCAGCAACTCAGATCTCACGTGGGTGTTGAAATCGGTCCGATTGCCCGTCCGGATGAAATCAAGTGCAGCGATGCGCTGCCCAAAACCCGCAGCGGCAAGATCATGCGCAGAATTTTGCGTGCGCTGGCGGCTGGTCAGGAGGTCAGTGGAGACACCAGCACCCTCGAGGACCGTTCGGTCCTCGATCGCCTGCGTGCCTGATCAGCTCTCTGAATTGTTCTCCAGGCGCCGTCCAACCGTCGCCTGGGCAATCAGGTAGGCCGCAATCGCTCCTCCCATAAAGCCAACCCCATTCCGCAGCAGCGGCAACACATCGGATGTGCGGGTGATGACCGGTGCGATGCCAAAGACTCCGAACAGCATGACCCAGAGCGGTGAGAGCAGGAGCATCCAGCCCCAGGCCACCGTTTCACCCTCCTTGCGGGGATATGCGGCGAAACCGGCGACCAATCCACCCAGAACTGAGGTGGACAAGGTCCAGAGCCATTGCTCCAGGGGCAACCCAGGAACCACCTGGCATCCACCGCGTTCAAGACAGATCTCCACCGCATTGAGGGAGTCCAGGATCGCGCCGTCTTCCCCGTGATCCTTGACATAGAACTGATTGCCAAAACGGGTCTGCAGTTCGACCCAGTAGGTGCGCGGCATCAGCGCGAAAAGGGCATCACCCACGTTGAAGTTGAGCAGATTCCCGCCGCGTGGATCAGCCACCAGCAAGAGGCTGCTTTCATCCAGTCCCCAGAATTCGCGAACGGACAAACCGGGCGTGCGCTCGTATTGGGTTAGGACACGCAGTTTCCAACCTGTCTCCGCCTCAAAGGTGTTGAGGCTCTCTTCAAGGCTTTCACGCTGGTTGTTGCTGAAGGCCTTGGCCAGATCGATCACCGGCGTGGGGTGATCCGGAAGCAACTCAGGGTTGTCATAGGCGCTTACGGGGGCTCCAAATCCCAGACTCAGGGCCAGTGCCAGGACGAAAGCCAAAAAGCAGCCGTTGCGATGTGTTCCCATGGACCTGCTTCTGAGACCGGCATTCTCTCCAATGAATCCAACGCCTGCGGTTTGCCCGGCTTGGTTGGCCAGCCTCTTTCAGCAGGCCGGAGGTGTGGTGTCGTTTCGGCAATACATGGAGTGGGCCCTTTTTGACCCGAATCACGGCTATTACGGCGCTGGTCAGGTGCGGATTGGTCCCGGCGGCGATTTCGCCACGTCGCCTTCCTTAGGGCCGGACTTCGCCGAATTGCTGGCGCAACAGTTAATCGAGTTGTTGCAAGCCCTCCCCGGCGATGGACGGCGTCTTTCTCTGGTGGAGATCGGCCCTGGAGAGGGTGATCTGGCCGCTGATCTGCTCCAGGCCATTCACGAGCTTGACCCGGAACTGATGGGCCGTCTTGAGCTGGTGCTGGTGGAGCGCAGTTCAGCACTTCGGTCGCGTCAGCAGCAACGCATCGCTGCGACAAAAATCAATAAAGCGTTCATGCCGCCGCTGCGCTGGTGTTCCCTCGAGGAGCTGGCTGCTGCCCCGGTTCAGGGGGTGGTGTTGGCCCATGAACTCCTGGATGCACTGCCTGTGGACCGCGTGGTTCTCAAGGCCGGTCGTTTGCAGTTGCAGGGAGTGGTGTTGCAGAACAGCGGTTGCCTCGACTGGTGTCTTCTGCCCCTGCCTGAGCCGATGGCTGAAGCCATCGCGACATCGGACTGCAGCGTGCCCCCAGCGGATGCTCCGGAGGGCTGGTGCAGTGAATGGCACGGCTGTTACGGATCGTGGTTGCAGAACCTTTCTGCAGCCATTGATCAAGGGGTGTTGCTCGTGATCGATTACGCCCTGGAAGCGGAGCGCTACTACACCTCACGCCGTGCAGAGGGCACGCTGATGGCCTATGGGGGCGGTGCCGCTGGACTGGACCCTCTGGCATCGCCGGGGGCGCAGGACCTCACAAGCCATGTGTGCATTGAGAGCCTGAACGCTGCTGCCGCTTCCCAGGGATGGCAGTTGCTCGATCAGCGCCGTCAGGGGGAGATGGTTCTGGCGTTGGGCCTGGCAGAGCGATTGCATGCCCTTCAACAGCTGCCTCCGCAGAAGCTGCCTGAGGCTTTGCAGCGGCGTGAAGCCTTGCTCCGGCTTGTGGATCCTGCCGGCCTGGGAGAGTTTCGATGGCTGCTCTATGGCCGCGGGGCAGGGGCCTCCAGCCTCAGCCTGAAAGCTGCGCCAGACATCTGAGGATTTCCTCTCGGGTGATGTCATCGCGGATCTCCACACTGCCAATGGCGGTGGGAAGGATGAAGCGCAATTTTCCATCCAGCACCTTTTTGTCGCCCTGAAGTGTTTTGAGCACGGCCTCGGGGTCCAGCCTGGGCCAGGCCGTCGGCAGGCCGCACTGGGCGATCAGCTGTTGTTGCCGCTCCATGTCTTCGGCACTCCAGCTTCCACGGATCATCGCCAGCTGTCCAACGGCCACCATGCCGATGGCGACGGCTTCTCCATGCAGCCATGTTCCGTAGCCGCAGAGTGTTTCCACAACATGGCCGAATGTGTGGCCGTAATTGAGGATCGCTCGGAGGCCTCCCTCACGTTCATCAGCAGCAACCACTTGCGCCTTGGCGGCTGCCGAACGCTCCAGGATCGTCTCGAGAACAGTGTTTCCGAGCCCTTGCGCTGAATCGGGTGCCCTGCAGGTCTCAAGGGTCTGGAACAGCTCCGCGTCCCCCAGGATTCCGTACTTGATCACCTCCGCCATTCCTGCACGGAATTCGCGCCGCGGCAGTGTCGACAACGTGTCCGGGTCAATCAGCACCAGCCTGGGCTGGTGGAAGGCACCGATCAGGTTTTTACCGCCTGGATGGTTCACCCCGGTCTTCCCGCCGATAGCTGCATCGACCATGGCCAGCAGGGTTGTCGGGACTTGCACGACCCCGATCCCCCGTAGCCATGTGGCCGCTGCAAAGCCGGTCATGTCGCCCACAACCCCCCCGCCGAGGGCCAGCATCAACGAGCTGCGTTCAAGTGGCTGATGGAAGGCGGCGTCATGGATCGCCGCCACCGTGGCTGGCGTCTTGTGTTGTTCGCCGGCCTCAATCACCAGCAGCTCGGCTTCGAACCCGTTCCTCCGCAGGCTGTCCAGACAGGTCGCTCCATAGGGACCAGCCACATCGGCATTGCTCACCACCAGAATTCGGCGTCCTTCGCGGATGCCGGCCTGTTTGAGCTCTGCTCCGATGCCTGCCAGCCCTCCTGCGCCGATGACCACCTCGTAGGGATTTCGTTCCAACGCAACCGGAATTCGGCGCAAGGTGGAGGAGGCAACCATGGCTAGAGCATCCACTGCCGCCACTTTGCCCGGCAGAGACCGTTTCCTGCCCGTAATGTCCCATCAGTTCCGTCCTTGTCGTGCGGCACAGCCTCATCGCCTGGGCGTTTGTTCTGCCCGCTCTGCTGTTGATCAGCGTTTCGGTGCTTCTCCCAGCCCTGATGGCGCTCGTGATGAGCTTCAGCTCCACGGGTTTGGATGTGAGTGAACCGCTTCAGTTCGTCGGGCTGGCCAACCTGCAGCGCCTGATCACCGATCCAATGGTGCGACGGGTGCTGATCACCACGTTTTTTTACCTGGTCGGTGTGGTGCCACCGATCGTGCTCGGTTCCCTCGGTCTGGCCGTGCTGGTGGATCAACGGCTTCCAGGTCGAGACCTGTTGCGCGGGGCCTTCTACACGCCTGTTCTGGTGTCGATCGTGGTGGCCGCCATCGCCTTCCGTTGGCTGTACGCCGAGACCGGTCTGATCAATGGCTGGTTGTCGGCTTTGCTCGGACCGGCGTTCACTCCAATCGGTTTTCTCACCTCACCTCTGCTGGCTCTTCCGGCTGTGATGGTGGTGACCCTGTGGAAGGGGCTTGGCTACTACATGGTCATTTTTCTGGCCGGTCTGCAGGGCATTCCCAGGGAGCTCTACGAGGCTGCCGAACTGGATGGGAGCGATGGCTGGCGCCAGCACGTCGATATCACGCTGCCGTTGCTTCGCCCCTACGTGACGCTTGTGGCTGTGGTGTCGTCCATCGCTGCCACAAAGGTGTTCGAGGAGGTGTTCCTGATGACCCAGGGCGGCCCTGCCGATTCAACGCGCACGATTGTTTACTACGTGTACGACCAGGCCTTTGCTGAGCTGGAGATCAGTTACGCCTGCACGCTTGGTCTTGCGCTGTTCCTCCTGGTTCTGCTGCTCACCCTGGTACGGCTCGCTTTCAGCGGGAATCGTGCCCTGATCTGAAGCCGGGTGGTTCGAGCGGATGGCAAGCTGCTGAACTCCGCCCGGCACCATTCGCGATGACCAGCACGGCCGAGATGATCGGTGTTGTGGGCGGCGGCCAGCTGGCTCGAATGCTTGTGCAGGCAGCCGCAGAACGCGATGTTCCGATCGCTGTCCAGACGCCGTCTGGGCAGGATCCTGCCTGTGAAGGTGCCACACGCCAGGTTTCTGCGGATCCTCGAGATGTTGCTGGCACCCGGGATCTGGTGCAGGGCTGTTGCGGCGTGACCTTCGAAAACGAGTGGGTCGACATTGCAGCCCTACGGCCGCTTGAACGGCAGGGGGTTTGTTTCAGTCCTGGACTGAAGGCGTTATCCCCATTGGTGGACAAGTTGTCCCAACGCCGGCTGCTGGATGAATTGGCGATACCGGCGCCGCCCTGGTGCCCTTTGAGTGAGATCTCGCCATCACAGCCTGCTCTTCCAAAAGGCTGGCGTTTTCCTGTGATGGCGAAAGCGTCTCGTGGCGGTTACGACGGCAAGGGAACGCTGGCGCTGCACAGCATTGAAGAACTGGCTCAGTTGCTGCGCCGGGTGGAAGCCGACGACTGGTTGTTGGAGTCCTGGGTTGATTTCGAGCGTGAACTGGCTCTGGTGGTGTCCCGGGATCGCCAGGGACGTGTGCGTAGTTTTCCCCTTGTGGAGACGCACCAGCACCGTCACGTCTGCGACTGGGTGCTGGCCCCGGCCCCGGCTGATCAGGCGATTGAGGCGTTGGCGTACAACGTGGCAGTGTCGTTGCTCACCAAGCTGGATTACGTCGGAGTCCTGGCTCTGGAGTTCTTTTTTGGTCTGGATGGATTGCAGGTCAACGAGATTGCGCCGCGCACCCACAATTCCGGCCACTTTTCGATCGACGCCTGCAACAGCAGTCAGTTCGATCAGCAGCTTTGCATCGTGGCCGGTCTTCCTGTGCCGATGCCGCAGCTGATCAGCAACGGCGCGCTGATGGTCAATCTGCTGGGTCTCGAGGGTGCAGCACCGTTGGAGGAACGACTGGCGGCGCTACGGCAGCTGTCCAATGCGCATCTTCACTGGTATGGGAAATCTCCTGAAACCCCCGGTCGCAAGCTGGGTCATGTCACCGTTCTGTTACCGGGCCCCGATGCCGATGCCCGAGCAGAGCAATCAAGTCAGGCTCTCAAGCAGGTTCGAGCAATCTGGCCGAATTCAGCTTGAGTTTCCTCTTAAGATGTAAGGGAACTGCTGTGTTGGTGACGGCCTTCTTCTAGTGCTCTGATCTGACTCTCTTTCGACTTGGGAAGACTGTCGTGACGGTGACGTAAACCGGTCTTGTAACCGGAAACGAATCCCCACTTTGACTTCCCTTCTGGTTCTTCCAGGTCGACCACTGGGGCTCGCACGGCATGGTGGTTCACCCCAAT
>CAJWZN010000053.1 GCA_913050105.1 uncultured Synechococcus sp. | reverse complement strand
GGCCTGCACGCCCTGCTGCCTCCTATCGACATCCTTGATGTCGATAGCGGTGTGGGCCGCAACCTCGACCCGCAGGAGCCGGACGAATGGGATGAGACAACCCGGGAGCGCATCGACGGCACGCCACCCTCCACCGTGATTCCGGCTCCCTTTGTGCAGATCCCCCTGGGGATCACCGAAGACCGACTGGTTGGGTCTGTGGATGTGGCCGCCTCACTCTCAAGCGGCCGTGCTGTCTTCCAACCCGGTCTGCTGGCGGATGCCCACCGAGGTGTTCTCTACGTCGATGAGCTCAACCTGCTGGACGACGGCATCGTCAACCTGATGTTGGCGGCGGTGGGCAGTGGCGAAAACCGTGTGGAGCGCGAAGGTCTCAGCCTCAGCCACCCCTGCCGGCCACTGCTCGTCGCGACGTACAACCCCGAAGAAGGCAACGTTCGCGATCATCTGCTGGACCGCTTTGCCATTGCTCTATCGGCCAATCAGCTGGTGAGCACCGAACAGCGGGTTGAGATCACCAACGCAGTGATCAGCCACGGGCAGTGCAGCCGCTCCTTCGCGACAACCTGGGCTGAAGAGACCGATGCCCTCGCCACCCAGCTGCTGCTGGCCCGCCAATGGCTGCCGGATGTGCAGATCAGCCGCGAACAGATCCAATACCTCGTGAATGAAGCGATCCGCGGCGGCGTTGAGGGTCATCGCTCAGAGCTCTACGCCGTGCGGGTGGCCCGGGCCCATGCCGCCCTCTCCGGCCGCGATCAGGTGGACGCCGACGATCTGCAGGTGGCTGTGGCCCTGGTGATCGCACCTCGGGCCTCGCAGTTGCCGCCACCGGATCAGCAGATGGAGCCACCGCCGCCACAGGACCAGGAACCGCCACCACCGCCGCAGGACGAGGGGGATCAACAGCAGAACAACCCACCACCTCCACCTGAGGGATCCGGTGAGGAGGAAAGCGACCCGGCTGAAGACAACGCCGAGGAAGACAACAACGACGAAGGCGACAGCGAGGAGGACCAGGCCCCTCCCGCCGTGCCCGAGGAATTCATGCTCGACCCGGAAGCCATCGCCGTGGATCCCGATCTGCTGCTGTTCAACGCTGCAAAATCCAAAAGCGGCAACAGCGGCAGCCGGTCTGTGGTGTTCAGCGACAGCAGGGGGCGTTATGTGAAGCCGATGCTGCCGCGCGGGCCGGTGCGGCGCATCGCCGTGGACGCAACCTTGCGAGCAGCAGCGCCGTACCAGAAAATCCGCCGGGCCCGCGAACCGAACCGCACGGTGATCGTGGAGGAGGGCGATCTGCGCGCCAAGCTTCTGCAGCGCAAGGCTGGTGCCCTTGTGGTGTTTCTGGTTGATGCAAGCGGCTCGATGGCTCTCAACCGGATGCAGAGCGCCAAAGGAGCCGTCATCCGTCTGCTCACCGAGGCCTACGAGAACCGCGACGAAGTCGCACTGATCCCGTTCCGCGGCGATCAGGCCGAGGTGCTGCTGCCCCCCACGCGCTCGATCACGGCGGCCCGACGACGGCTGGAATCGATGCCCTGTGGCGGTGGATCTCCGCTGGCCCATGGCCTGACCCAAGCAGCCCGCGTCGGCGCCAATGCTCTTGCCACAGGCGATCTCGGACAGGTGGTGGTCGTGGCGATCACCGACGGTCGCGGCAACGTGCCGCTGAGCACATCACTCGGCCAACCCGAACTGGAAGGGGAGGAGAAGCCAGACCTGAAAAAGGAGGTGCTGGATGTGGCAAGTCGCTACCGCATGCTGGGAATCAAGCTGCTGGTGATCGACACCGAGCGCAAGTTCATCGGCAGCGGAATGGGCAAAGACCTGGCCGAAGCAGCCGGAGGAAAATACGTTCAGCTGCCCAAGGCCAGCGATCAGGCGATTGCCGCAGTAGCGATGGATGCGATCAGCGACATCTAGCCATCGACACGATATTGATTCAATATCGTGTCGATATCACACCTTTATCGTGAAGAAAAACCCGTTTCGGCGGGATACACCTCCGCGAACAACTCCCCAAGGCCGATGGTCACATTGCGCAGGGCCTGCATGAAAGCGGGATCGGCTGTGAGCTGCGCCACATCACCGCCCACCGCATCCAACTTTGCGCTGAGCTGAGCTGCGTTGGCCGTGGTCTGGCGCAGGTCGTCCAGTGTTGCGGGGTTATCAAGCGCCGCCACGATGTTGTTCACATGGGCAGACGCCGCTGCTGCGTTGGCCGTCGCGGTGTTCAGATTGCTCACCATGGGCTGCGCCCTGGCGATTTCAAGCTGAAGCTGCTTGACCACTGCCTCGATTTCCTTCGCCGTCAGCTCGAACTGCTTGGTTGACTTCGCCAGGTTCGGCACGATCCGGGCGCTCTGGGCCTCGGCCAGCAACTGCTGCAGGGTCTCCATGATCGACGCCAGGCTCGGGGCCTCTTCGCCTCGAACGGGCGAACCATCACACAGTTGCAGAGACTGCTGACAGTCCTCGGATTTGGGCAGCGGCGCATCCTCCGGCAAAGGCGAACCACGGCTCACCAAAACCACCTGAGCATCACCGCCGAGCAGAGAGGACGCCGCCACCATCGCGGTGACCGGCTGCGCCAGACGCAGGTCGACTTTATTGATTTCCAGATCGACCACCACGGATTCCTGAGCAATCCGCACCGATCGCACAGAGCCCACCACGATCCCCCGGTAAGTCACCGGCGAACGCTCGGCCAAACCTCCGGCGCTTTCGAAGCTCGCCGTCAGAGCCCAGACATTGGATCCCAGTCGCACCCCCTGCAGCCACATCGATGTGGAGGCAAAAGCAACAATGCCACCGACAACGGTGAATCCCACAATCGCGTCACGAACACTGCGTCGCATGGGTGTTAATGCGCTGGCTGCATCGGTCCGCGCAGGCTACCCGTCCTGAACTGGGCAACATAGGGATTATCGGTGCTGCGGAACTCATCCACCGACCCCATCCAGCGGAAACGACCGCCATAGAGCATCACAACCCGTTCGGCCGATCTCTCAATCGTGCTTCGCACATGACTGACAACCACCGAGCAGCCTTGGGCAACGGTCGTGGTCTTCACGATCAGGTCTTCGATTCGGGTGCAGGCAACAGGATCCAGGCCTGCCGTGGGCTCGTCATACAGAAGCAGTGGCATCTCCGTCGCGTCACGCAGCGGGTCGTCAATCAAGGCGCGGGCGAAACTCACCCGTTTCTGCATACCACCGCTGAGCTCGCCGGGGTAGAAGTCGGCCACATCGACCAGACCAACCGCATCGAGGCAGGCCTCCACCCGCCCGCGGATCTCCGCCCTGGACAGTTGCCATTTTTTGCGCAACAGGAAGCCCACGTTCTGTTCCACCGTGAGCGACCCCAGCAGCGCGGGGTTCTGAAATACCAATCGCACATCCGGTGGGTGGGTCTGATCCAGTCGCAAATAGGTCTGAGACTTGTTGAACAGGCGTAGTTCACCGCTGCTGGGCAGCTGCAGGCCAGCGAGCAGCCGCAGAACCGTTGATTTACCGGCACCGGATGGACCAACCACCGCCAGTCTTTCGCCCGGTTGCATCACCAGATTCACCCGGTCCAGAACCGGTCTGACACCCCACTGCATGGTGAGGTCGCGCATCTCCACAACGGGCTGCTCGAGATCAGACACGAACTGGGCCGAAAAGCACAAACATCCTGACGCGCATTCGCAGGCTCCGTACAGTTCACACAACGTCCGGACCCACCGGCCTTGGCGCGCGTCACACCGAAGCGAAGACGAGAGGCCAGAGCACTGCGAGCCCACCGGCGTCGCGATCTGATGACCCGATCCCAGCGGGCTGTGCGCTGGCTGCAACCCGGTCTCGTTGTGAAGCGCTGGATGCTCACCTCAGGTCTGGGGCTGATGATGGCCCTGCTCGGGGCAGCGGTATGGGCCGACCTCAAACCGATCTACTGGATTCTTGAGTCGCTGAGCTGGTTCCTGGGCACGATCACCACCGTGCTGCCCCGCGAAATCACAGGGCCCCTGGTGCTTTTAATTGGCGCTCTTTTGGTGCTCTGGGGCCAGAGCCGCAGCTTCAGCGCCATCCAGCAGGCACTGGCGCCGGACAAGGACATGGTGCTTGTGGATGCCCTGCGAGCGAAGAGTCGCCTGAACCGCGGCCCCAACATCGTCGCCATTGGCGGCGGGACCGGTCTGGCCACACTGCTGAGTGGTCTGAAGCGATACAGCAGCCACATCACCGCGATCGTGACGGTGGCTGACGACGGAGGGAGCAGCGGCGTTCTCCGGCGGGAATTAGGCGTCCTGCCCCCTGGTGACATCCGCAACTGCCTGGCGGCTCTCTCCAATGAAGAGCCCTTGCTGACCCGCCTTTTCCAATATCGCTTCTCCTCCGGCAGCGGGCTCGAGGGCCACAGCTTCGGCAACCTCTTCCTTTCTGCCCTGAGCGCGATCACCGGCAATCTGGAAACAGCGATCACGGCCTCCAGCCGAGTTCTGGCCGTTCAGGGACAGGTGGTGCCTGCAACCAACGTGGATGTTCAGCTCTGGGCCGAGCTGGAGAACGGAGAGCGGATCGAAGGCGAGAGCAAGATCGGCCATGCCCCCAGCCCCATCGTTCGATTGGGCTGCACTCCTTCACATCCCCCTGCTCTCCCGCGAGCGCTTGAGGCGATCGCCCAGGCAGATCTGATTGTTCTTGGCCCAGGAAGCCTGTACACGTCACTGCTGCCCAACCTGCTGGTACCTGAACTGGTGAGCGGAATTCAACGCAGCCGTGCCCCGAAGCTCTACATCTGCAACCTGATGACGCAACCAGGTGAAACAGATGGCCTGGATGTGCGTGGACACCTGCGAGCCATCGAAGCCCAGCTGGCGAGTATTGGGATCGATCAGCGTCTGTTCACGGCCGTTCTGGCCCAGGACAACCTGGAACCGTCACCGTTGGTTGCGCGATACCAGGCTCGGGGAGCAGAACCGGTCAACTGCGATGCCGATGGGTTGCGACAAAGCGGTTACACCGTTCAACAGGCGCCGCTTCAGGGAGCCAGACCAACCGCCACGCTTCGCCATGACTCCCGCAGCCTGGCGCTGGCAGTGATGCGGTTTTATCGATCACGCCGAAAGGAACGAGATCAATAAGCGTCCTGCATTTCGTAAAAATCAGGTTGAACGTAATCCTTACGCAGAGGCCATCCCTTCCAGTCTTCAGGCATCAGCAAGCGTTTGGGATGGGGATGACCATCGAAGTGGATTCCAAACATGTCGAAGGTTTCCCTCTCCTGCCAGTCGGCACCTCGGAACAGTCCGTAGATGGAGGGGAGTGATGGGGTACCTTCTCTGCTCAGAAACACTTTGAGCCGTACCTCGCGCAGCTTCGCTGCTGGATCAACGCTCATCGCATCGATCTGTTCAGCCATCGCGAGGAAGTGATAAAAGCAAACCAGTCGTTCTCCAGGGCCTTCGTCGTAGCCGCCCTGGCACTGGAGGTAATCAAATCCATTGCCTTTGAGGGCAGCGGTGATGATTGGCAGCAGTTGTGCATCAACGCCAATTTGCTCGACACCCAAATGGTCTGGGTCGAGCGCCTCATGGTCGAATCCCTCCCCGCTGAGCCACTGACTCACTGGTCCGACTTCCGGGGCTACAACTGCAGAGCTTTCGTCTGCGGCCTGCGATTTACCTTCTGGAGTTTCACTCATAACTCGATTGTTTCAGCTGCAGGTGTTAGTACAGCGGCATCGGTAGCGAGGGTCTGACCAGCTGGAGCTGCAGCGAGAGCGGCTTTCTGAGTTTCTGCGCGCAGATACGACCCAGTCACCTGGTCAGCGACGCGTTTCATTTTGTGGGAAACCGTGCAGTAGCGATGGGTTTGCTGATGTTTACGGCGTTCCGCGAGAGACTCATCGCCCACCTTCTTTCTCAGCTTGATCACCGCATCAAAGATCGCCTCAGGCCGGGGGGGACATCCAGGCATGTAGAGGTCCACTGGAATCAACTTGTCCACGCCGCGAACAGCAGTGGTGGAGTCGGCACTGAACATGCCGCCGGTGATGGTGCAAGCCCCCATGGCGATCACATATTTAGGTTCGGGCATCTGCTCGTAAAGACGAACGAGAGCAGGCGCCATTTTCATTGTCACAGTCCCCGCGACTATCAATAAATCCGCCTGCCGAGGCGAACTACGAGGAACCAGTCCAAAACGGTCAAAATCAAACCGGGAACCGAGTAATGCTGCAAATTCGATGAAACAGCAGGCGGTGCCGTAAAGCAGAGGCCAGAGACTGCTGAGACGGGCCCAGTTGTGCAGGTCATCAAGGCTGGTGAGAATCACGTTCTCACTCAGATCATTGGTGACCTGTGGGGCACCCACAGGGCCACAGCTTGCTTCACGCAGGTCGCGAACAGCTGTGATGGACGGGGTAGGGATGTCAGTCATGGCTCAGCTCCACTCGAGTGCGCCCTTGCGCCAGGCATATGCCAGAGCGACCAACAAAATCGCAATGAAAACGAGAGCCTCGATGAAGGCAAGCACTCCGAGTCGGTTGAAAGCGACGGCCCAGGGATATAGGAACACTGTCTCAACATCGAAGATGACGAAGACAAGCGCGAACATGTAATAGCGAATATTGAACTGAATCCAGGCACCGCCGATGGGCTCCATGCCGGATTCGTAGGTGAGTTGACGCTCACCAGCGCGACTCTTTGGCGCCACGAGCTTGTTGGTAACCAATGCCAGGACCGGAACCGCAGCAGCGATCAACAGAAAGCCCAGAAAGGCGTCATAGCCGGGCAAGGCGAACATGAACGTCCCCGAAGTCCGATTCAGTCTGACATTCACCGCCCGGAGTTGACGTCGATAGAGTCACTCACAACAGCGAACCTGCGGTGAGCAACGAGCTACAGCCTGTGGAGCAGTCTTCTGTTGCCGAAACCGTAGAGGCCTCTGTTGAGCCGTCCTCTGCTGAAACGGCCCCTGGTGAAACGTCCACAAGTGAGACGGCCACCGATGACCAGACTTCTGCTGACCAGGCTGAGGAGAGCGATCCTCGAACCCATCGCTTCGAATGTCGCAGCTGCGGCTTTGTCTACGACCCTGAAGAAGGGGTCAAAAAGGTGAATATTGCAGTGGGAACGGCCTTCGCAGACGTCGACGCTCTGTCGTTCCGTTGCCCCGTATGCCGCAGCAAAGTTGCGGCCTTCAGGGACATCGGTCCCCGGACCAAGGCCAGTGGTTTTGAGGAAAATCTCAACTTCGGCTTTGGCGTCAACAGAATGACTCCGGGGCAGAAAAACGTTTTGATTTTCGGCAGCCTCGCCCTCGGTTTCGCCTTCTTCCTCTCCCTGTATTCCCTGCGCTGATTGCTCCACCATGAGTCGCCTTTTTTCCTCTGCCGTCAATCTGCTTCTCGTGCTGGTGCTGGGTGTCAGCCTCAGCGGCTGCGTCTCAACTCGCCTGCCCACTGCGACCAGCAGCCCATGGCAATCACAAGATTTAGACACTCAGGCCAACCCGCTGGACATTGCCTTCACCGATCAACAGCACGGCTTTCTGGTTGGCAGCAACAGGATGATCCAGGAAACCAACGATGGTGGCGCCCACTGGAACGAGCGAAGTCTTGATCTGCCGGATGAAGAAAATTTCCGGCTTATCAGTATTGATTTCAACGGGGATGAAGGCTGGATCGCCGGCGAGCCTGGTTTGTTGATGCACACCGACGATGGAGGTCAGAACTGGACTCGCCTGTTCCTCGACACCAAGCTGCCCGGTGAGCCCTACCTGATCACAGCCCTGAACAACCACTCAGCTGAGTTGGCCACCAATGTCGGCGCGGTGTACGAAACCCATGACGACGGTGTCAGCTGGGAAGCAAAGGTGACTGATGCAGCAGGCGCGGTGCGGGACCTACGCCGCGGGGATGACGGCAGTTATGTGAGCGTCAGCGGTTTAGGCAACTTCTACGCAACTTGGCAACCCGGAGATTCCGTATGGCAGGTGCATCAACGTGTGAGCAGTCAGCGCCTTCAGAGCATTGGCTTCCAACCCGACGGAAACCTCTGGATGTTGGCTCGCGGCGCACAGATACGACTCAACGATGAACCTGGGAATCTGGACAGCTGGAGCAAGGCAATCATTCCGATCACCAACGGCTACGGCTACATGGACATGGCCTGGGATGACGACGGAGCAATCTGGGCCGGCGGCGGCAACGGAACCCTTCTCGTGAGCCAGAACGGTGGTGAAAGCTGGGAAGTTGATCCGGTTGGAGATCGTCAACCCAGCAATTTCACAAGGATGATTTTCGACGGCGACCATGCCTTCGTGCTGGGTGAGCGGGGCAATCTGCTCCGCTGGGACAACAACGCTGTGTAACCGAGCCTGCCAAGCAGCCTCGGTAGTCCGGGACAACCCCCTAGGATCACTCGACTGATTCGCCCGAAGCCATGGCTGCAGGCTCCACCGGAGAACGCCCGTTCTTTGAAATCATCACGAGCATCCGTTACTGGGTGAT
>CAJWZN010000052.1 GCA_913050105.1 uncultured Synechococcus sp. | reverse complement strand
ATGCGATTCAGTGTTGCTTCTGCACTGCTGGAGCTGCTGAACATGGAGCTACCGCTCGCGGCAAGCCCTCCCATGCCGGCTTTGGGGCTGTGAAGCAAAACCAGAACGATCAGCAGAACACCACTGCCGATCCAGGCCCAGGACAGAATTGAAGTGAGCATCAAACGGGCTGAGGAAGGCGGGCGGTCATCGGAGCCGTATCGATGTTCGAAACGGGCTCGATCAGGCTACGGCCTGTCATCGCTGCTGGTTGGTCAAGGTTGAGAATCTGGAGCAGGGTTGGAGCAATGTCGGCGAGACCTCCATCGCTTCGGAGGGATATGTCGTTGCCATGCCCAATCAACTTCCGCTGTTCCCCTTCAACAAGAATGCAGGGAACCGGATTTGTGGTGTGAGCAGTCCAGGCTTGACCGTCTGGCCCTTGCATCAACTCAGCATTGCCGTGATCGGCGGTGATCAGCATGGTGCCGCCCCGCCGGCCCACAGCATCCAGCAAACGACCGATGCAGACATCCACCGTGGCGATGGCTTCTTTGGCTGCATCCATCACGCCGGTGTGCCCCACCATGTCGGGGTTGGCGTAGTTGATCACGATCAGGCTGTAGGTCCCTTCGTCGATGGCGGCGATGCAGCTTTCGGTGAGTTGATCGGCCGACATAGCTGGGGACAGGTCATAAGTGGCGACCCGAGGTGAAGGCACGAGGTGACGCTCTTCCCCTGGCAGGGGCTGTTCGATTCCCCCGTTCATGAAATAAGTCACGTGGGGATATTTCTCGGTTTCTGCAGTTCGGTACTGGCGTAATCCGGCATTTGAGACAACCTGGCCCAGTAAGTCGTTCAGGGGTTCGGGGGGGAATGCCACAGCCACTGGCAGGCCCTGCTCTACCTGGGTGAAGGTGACCAGATCCAATGCAGGGATGTGCCGGCGCTCAAAGTCGTCGAAGTTCGGCAAACAGAGGGTCTGCACGATCTGGCGGGCCCGGTCGGGACGGAAATTGAACATGAGAACGCTGTCCCCGTCCTGCATGACGGCCTGACTCAGTCGCACGGGTTCAAGAAATTCGTCCGTAACCCCCGAGGCGTAACTGGCTTCCAGCAGTTCTCGGGGGCTCTGCTCAGCCAAAGGAAATGTCGGATCGGTGTAGAGGTTGTAGGCCTTCTCAGTGCGCTCCCAACGTTTGTCCCGGTCCATGGCCCAGTAACGGCCGCAGAGGCTCGCTAATTCGCCCACGCCGGTTTCAGCGATCGCAGTCTCAACGGCGTGGACATATCCCCAGGCGCTTTGTGTCGGGGTGTCGCGACCGTCGGTCACGGCATGAACGGCCAGCTTGCGAATGCCTGCACCAGCAGCCCAGCGGATCAGTCCGCACAGATGGTCGACGTGGCTGTGGACGCCGCCGTCGGAGCAGAGCCCCAGCAGGTGCAGGGTGCCGTCACTGCTCACCATCCGTTCGGCAAGCTCCTCCAGCACTTTGGTGGTTTTGAGTTGCTCGTTGCGAACGGTGTCGCTGATTCGCACCAGCTCCTGGCGAATAATTCGCCCAGCGCCGATGGTGAGGTGCCCCACCTCGGAGTTGCCCATCTGCTGATCCGGCAGACCCACATGGGAGCCACTGGCTTCGATCAGTGTGTGTGGGTAGGCATGCCAGAGAGCCTCCATCACCGGGGTATCGCTCTGACGAATGGCGTTGTGCTCTGCGTCGTTTCGATGGCCCCAACCGTCCAGAATGGTCAGTACGACAGGTGCAATTCCCCCTTTTCGCCCTGAACCGTTGGAACTGCTGTTGTCCACATACCCCCCACTTGCGTCGGTTCTTAAGGACTTTTGCAGATTCAACCTAACGCTCCATCTGCCTTCAGGCAGCCCATTTCTGGGAACACCCACACCCCCGCCTCCCCATGAGTGAGCGTCGTGATGCTGATCGGATCGCGATCCTCTCGGACCGTGAGCTGAGCCGAACTCTCTCCCGCCTGGCCACCCAGGTGCTGGAAACCGTCGATGACAGCCGCAGCCTGATGCTGCTGGGGATTCCCACCCGTGGGGTGCAGTTGTCTCGGGTGTTGGCTCGTGAGTTGGAGCGCCTGAGTGGACACCCCATCGCCCAGGGATCCATCGATCCCACGTTTCATCGCGATGATCTGGAACGCATCGGCACGCGGATGCCCCAGATCACCACACTTCCAAACAGCGTTGAGAAGCGTCAGGTGGTGCTGGTGGATGACGTGATTTTCACGGGTCGCACCGTTCGTGCGGCGCTGGAAGCGTTGCAGAGCTGGGGTCGCCCTCAAAGGGTGATGTTGCTGGCGATGGTCGATCGGGGCCATCGGGAACTGCCGATCCAGCCTGACTTCTGTGGTCGGGTCGTTCCGACGCGTCGGAACGAAACCATTGAATTGCGGCTTCGCGACGTGGATGAGGAGGAAGGTGTCTTCTTGCGACGCCTCAGTCCCCCTGGATGAATTCACCTGGCTGAAGCACTCTCTCGTTGAAGGCGAACCGGTTCTTACTCCGCTGCTGTGGGGTCAGCCCTGCAGAAGCTTTCAGGACCGTCCTCTTGCACTTTCCCCCCCAGGCTCCGGCATCCCGCTTCAAAAGCTGTCCAGGCCTCCACGCCCTGCTCAAGCATCTCTTGAACGGCCATGTTCAGCGATTCCCCCTGGATCAAATCGCTTTCGCCGGTGCCGTGCTGGAGATGGCCTTCGCTTGAGCTGAGGGCGGTGATGGCCGTATTCACGGTTCGTCGCTGCTCCTGCGTGTTCTGTTGCCACCAGGGGTGATCCAAACGATTGAGCCGGTCGAGCGCTTCCCACCAGCGCTGATCTCCCACCAGATCACCCGCTCGCTCCGCTTCGAGTCGATTGCGATGCCAGTTGTCTTCGAGGGCTGCGCTGAGCGTTTTGTCTTGAGCAGATTGCTCAGCACCGCTCAGCAGCTTGAGCGCTTCCGTCAGATCGCCTTGCTGATAGCGGATCAATGCCTGTTGTTTCAGGCTCTGTCTCCAGGTCTGCAGTTGGGCAGCGTCACCGGTTGTGGACCCAGCTGAGATCACCAGCTGTTGCTGGATCAGGACAGCAGCAAGCTGATCTCCTTTCCCCCACAGGGCCTCAGCCTGAAGGCGTCGGCAGAGGGGTTGTTCGGCTGAAACCTGCTGCCCAGGCCAGCCCAGGGCTTGAAGCTGCTCACTGGACTGAAGACATTCAGACCAATCCTCATTGGCTGCCGCTCGCCGCACCCGCGCAGGCAACTGCTGCTGCCACCAGAAGGCAACGCTGCAAACGGCCATGAGCAGCGTGAGGGTTGGAACCACCCAGAACCGCAGCAGCAGGGGTTGTCGTGCCACGAAAGGGCGGTGGGTCAATGAACCATTTGTATGGACTCGGCCAGATGCGTCATCCCTGCTGTGGACGGCCTGATCAGCGGATGCTGCCCAAGTGTTGAAGGGGGAGGGTTTCACCGCTGCGTAGATCGGTGATTTCCGCCTGCAAATGAGCTGCATCGTCGATGCGCAGCCGCAGCTTCAGGCAGTCTTCACCCGCTTGAGCCGGTGGATTGAGCGGAAGCCGCAGCGGCTCACCGGACCATGGACGATGCTCCAGTTCCCCGGCTGCTCCCTGCTGCAGAACTGGCAGACCATCCACTTCGATCACGCTGAACCGTCCCTGCTCCTGGGGTTCCGCCAGCACAAGTTCGAGTTGCGTCTGGTTGTCCCTGCTGGCGGCCATGATCAGTTCAAAGGGTTCCGGGCTTGGCCAGGGCTGACCGGCCACAAAAAGGGGGTGCCATCGATGCTTCTGTGTGCGCTGGTCCCAGGTGCGCAGCGATACACCCCGCTGAAGGACATCCCGGATCGAAACTCCGGGTGTGAGGCTCAAGGCTCCAAGGGCAACTGCTTCCACCGGTGGGGGCGTGACCAGCGGAGCAGGAGCTGTGTGCTCACCAAGCCAGCGCCGCAACCAGGGCAGCTGGGCCCCTCCTCCAACGGCCACAACTCCGTCGAGTTCCGTGAGATCGCAGCCATGACGTCGGCCACCGGTCAGGGTGGCTTCAAGCAGCTCCTCCAGGGCCCTGCCGAGACCACGCTCTTTCAGCAGATTCTCAAGATCACGACGTGACAGGCGCAGCGTTGTTGGTTCTGCGTCTGATACCTCTTCCACCAGTTCGGTCAGTTCTGGCAGCTCCGGGTCGCTCAGTCGGCATTTGAGCCGTTCTGCAGCATTGAGCTGAGCGGCAGTGACGCTTGCTGTCGGGCAGCAGATGTTGAGGATCCAGCGATCGATGTCTCGGCCACCCAGCCGCAGTCCAGCCTTGCCCAGCACCTCGGCATGGCGGAGTTGCTGGCGGCTGCTGTCACCGAGTTCGCGTCCCCCCAGCCGTAGCAGTTGTGCCACGGGTGCTGAACGCCCCTCACCTCCCTGAAGGGCCACAAGGGCAAGATCCAGAGTGCTTCCGCCGAGATCAACGACAAGGATGCGTGCTCCAGGGGCAAACCCGGCCCCAAGGGCCGCTGCTGTTGGCTCGTCCACCAGAGCGACTTCGTTGACCGGTAACGCTGCGCAGGCGTCCAGGAGCCAGCGGCGGTAATCCCGATAGGTTTCGACAGGTGCGGTGAGCACCAGCCGCTGAACGTTGATGCTGTCCGGTAGCTGAGCCCAGATGCCCTCAAGCAGCAACTGTCCAGCTCGAGCGGCTGTGCCGTCGTCCATGGCACTGCCGATCCGCCGTTTGAAATCAGCAAACAGGCAGGGGTCGTCCCGATCGGCCAGGCCGGCTTCGAGCACCTCACGTCCAAGCAGGGTGGACCCCGGTGATGTCCAGATCAGGCTTGGAACTTCGCCTGGCTTTCGGCTGATCGGAGGCAGTTCCAGCAAGTCGGCCTGCCGTTGTCCGCTCGGGGTGAAAGCAACCACGGTGGTGGTGCTGCCCAGATCAATGGCCAGGGTGCCGCTGGTTACCGAATGCTGAAGCTTTCCTTCTCCCACAGACGCCAAGACCGTGGCCAGTGCACGGTGAAGAGACCGTGAGATTAAGGGGATTGGCGCAGATGGATCGCCTGCAGCAGCTGATCTTCTCGTTTTATCGCGAGGATCCGCGCATGGAAGGGCTGCTGGAGCCATTGCGGGATTGTCGTATTCGGCGCAGTTGGGGGAGCATTCGAATTGAGTGCATGGATGCGGCCCATCTCGAGCAAGTCAGTGCCCTGTTGATGCACCTTCGTCTCCCCTTGGCAGCTTTGGACCTGGGGCGGCAAATCGTGTTGCGAGTGCCTGGATCTGTGCAGCGCACTTACCCGATGCACGTGCCTTTTCGCAGCGATCAATTGGCCTGACGTCGGGGACTTAGATTGAGGAAACGTATGGGGACTGTTTTGTGATTTCGGCAGGTGTTGATACCGGAGATCTCGCCAAGCGCGGTGAAAGTCTGATTCGCCAGTCGAGCAATCGCTATCTCACAACGGTGCGTATTGCCTTCAGGGCCAAGCAGCGTCGCTTCGATGATTTTGATGGCCTGCTGGAGGAGTCCAGTGTGAAGCCGGTTCAACGGGCCATTGTTGAACTGAGCGATGAGCAGGATCAGCCCGATCTGCTGCCTGGTTGAAACAGGTTTCGTCTTGATTCAACAGGAGGGTCCTGGCTGGCGCGTGGCCCGGGACCCACAAAGAAATGGATTCACTGTTCTCTTAGGAGGACAGGGATGGGCTTTTGAATTAACTGAACCTGAATGGACAGGTTTCTGTGAGCTCCTGGTTGAGCTGGTGAGAAATCACGCTGCTCTGGTGGACCAGCTGATGGCGGAAGAGGCCATTGAGCTGGAGCTGGAACGCGGCCCATGGTGGGGCTGCCTGGAGGGTGATCGAGAGCGTTGGTCACTGTCTGTGGTTCTGACCCCCGAAGCGGGACGCGGGGTTGAGGGGCACTGGCCTTGCCCAGCGGCGATGGCGTTGATCGGAGCCGTGAGAACGATGTGGGACAGCAGTCGTGATTAGCTCAGCTGATCAATTTCGGTTCATTGATTCATTCCACCTGTGACGGGCCAGCAGTGCACAGGTTTTCCACAGGCTTCAGCTCATTTGGCCCGTTGGCGCTCAACTCTGTGGAAAAGCATGCGGCTTGGGAGATGGGTCCTGGCGATGCCCCCATTCCTGCTCGTTCGGGTGTAGTCAGATTTTTCTCTGTTCCAGACAGCAGTGAGGGAGGTTGTCTCATCCGGAGACTGCTGCGACAAGTGTCGCCTGATACAAGCTTGACTCCTCTCTTTTCATGTGGAGAACTAGTGGACGTTTCAGAGCGTGAAATGCAGCAGGGTTCCGATTCAGCGTCCCAGGAAAGCGACAGCGTGGTGAGTTTTCAGAGTGAGTTGCCTGCTCCCTTGCAGCAGTCGATGACGCGTTTCATCGAAACGCATCCCAACTGGGATCAATACCGGCTTGTGCAGGCTGCTCTGGCTGGTTTCCTGGTTCAAAACGGGATCGAGTCTCGAGAGATCACCCGCGTTTATGTCGGCAATATGTTCCGCCGCGAAACCCTCCTCCACGGCGTCTGAGCTGGGCGTGAAGGTGCCGCAGCTTTGGTGTTAGCTGGGATGGCCTCAGTGAAGTGCGCCAAGGCGGCTCAGCAGGTCTTCAGCAGTGTCATCAGGAACAGGCAGGATGGACAGGCGATTGCCTCGCTTGATCACCGGCAACTGATCTTCGGTGTACAGCTCTCGGAGTTGATCCAGGCTCATGAGCGCTGAAAACTCTCCACGGAATTTCAGCCGCGCGCAGTCCCATCTCGGTTTCTCAGGGTTGGATTTCGGGTCGTAATACTTCGCCTGAGGATCGAATTGGGTTGGGTCCAACAAGCCGATTTCAATCACCTCCATCAGGCCGATGATGCCTGGGGGTTTGCAATTCGAGTGATAGAAAAACGCCTGATCACCAGGTTGCATTGTGCGCATGAAATTGCGGGCCTGGTAATTGCGAATTCCATCCCAAAGTGTTGTTGTTTCCCGGCGCAGATCGTCGATTCCATAGGCCTCAGGCTCACTTTTCATCAGCCAGAAGGCCACGTTGTTTTGGTGTCGCTCCCACCATTCTTGAACTTGCCAGGGCCGGGTCGCCGTCATCACGACGGATTTCTTTCAGCTTTTGTTCAACGGATGGGTCGCTATCAGTCGACGGAAGTGATCACCGCGTGCCTCGAAATCGGTGTACTGGTCATAGCTTGCGCAGGCTGGAGACAGCAGGATGTTGCTGGCGCTCTTCTGCTGAGCAAGATCGACTGCCGCATCGACGGCCTCTGCCATGTCGCTGCAGCAAACGACAGCACCCGGATAGCTGGAGGTCTGGATGATCCGCTGGAGCTCTGTTGCACCGTCACCAAACAGAACGACCGCACAGGCTTGCTGAGTCAGTTGTTCGAGCCAGCCTGACGCATCTCCAAGTTTGATCGATCCTCCCGCCAGAACCACCGTGGGTCCCTGCATGGCGCGCAAGCCCACCTCCGCAGCGTCGTAATTGGTCGCTTTGCTGTCGTTGAACACAGCGATCCCTTGGAGACGGCCGAGTGGTTCGAGCCGATGCGGCACGCCTTTGAATGCCTGGAGTGCTGCTTCGATCTGTGTTGCGGTGAGGCCAATGCGCCGTGCTGCGGCCGTGACCAGCAGCATGTTTTGAAGATTGTGGCCACCCGGCAGCTTTAAAGCTTTTGCTTGGAACAGTGCTTGCTCAGGTTCACGCACCCAGCCCTCAGAATCGATCCAGATATCAACGGGATTCCCGTCGGGGCTGGGGCCGTCTGCGCTGACCCACAGGCCATGGGTCCAGTTTTTGCGCTGTTGTCGCAGGTCGGGATCGTCGGCATTGAGGATTGCCAGTTCGGATCTCTCGAGCAATCCGCGTTTGATTGCTCGGTAATTGTCCAGAGTGCCGTGCCGTTCGAGGTGATCGGGAGTCAGCGTGGTCCAGATGCCGATTGTGGGCTGAATCCGCTCAGCGGCTTCGATTTGATAGCTACTGAGTTCCATCACCAGCCAGTCGGGGTGGTTGGTTGTGCTCTCTTGGATCTCAAGGCCCATCTCGGCCGCTGAAACGCCCATGTTTCCTGCCATGGGGGCTATCAGGCCGCTGTGCTCCAGCACATGGCTCAGTAGATGGGTCACCGTGGTTTTGCCGTTGGTGCCTGTGATGCCGATCCAGGGGATGTGTTGCAGCGCGTCCCAGGCCACAGCCATTTCTCCTTCAATGGCCACGCCGTGGCGGCGTAGATCCTGAAGGGTGGGGTGGTCCCACGCGATGCCGGGACTGACCACCACCCGTTGCAGGGTGTTCTGCCAGGCCTGAAAGCTCTCCGGCAATAACGGAGTTTTGATCTGAACAGCAATACCCTGATTCTTCAGGTCAGCAGCTTTGCGTTCGAGGGCTTCGCCTTTGCCTGAATCAATCACCATGACGTTTGTGCCCGCAGTCCTGAGCAGGCGGGCTGCACCAATGCCGGAGCGTCCCAAACCGACAACGACGGTGTTCACCATGGGGCTCCAGACGCAGTGAAGAAAGCCTGAAGATCATGGATCAGCGCTTTCAGAGCAACTTTGAGGTGCTTCGGG
>CAJWZN010000051.1 GCA_913050105.1 uncultured Synechococcus sp. | reverse complement strand
CAGCGGTTCTGTGGACCAGACCGATCAGAGCTTTCTCGATGATGATCAGATCAAGCAGGGATTTGCTCTGCTCTGCGTCAGCTATCCCACCAGTGACTGCACCATCCAGGCAAATGCAGAAGAGGCGCTGACCTGACTCAGGCTTTGCTTGTGATCACAGGTCTGCGGCGGTTGGGATAAAGCTCGCGGCAAATGCTGCAGACCCGACCGTCGCATCCGCGTGCGCTGCAGAACTCTCGGCCCCAGAAAATGATCTGAAGGTGCAACCGGTTCCACCCTTCTCGTGGGAAGAGGGCCTTGAGGTCCCGTTCCGTCTGCACCACGTTCTCCCCACGACTCAGCCCCCAGCGTTGGGCCAGTCGATGGATGTGGGTGTCCACTGGAAAGGCCGGAACGTTGAAGGCCTGTGCCATCACCACGCTGGCTGTCTTGTGCCCCACACCCGGCAGTGCTTCGAGGTCTTCAAAGCTGGCTGGCACCTTGCCGTCATGGCGTTCCAGCAACAGCTGGGCCAGGCGTCGCACATTTTTGGCTTTGGTTTTTGCCAGCCCCAGTTGTCGAATGGTGGCCAGGATTTCCGATTCGTCCAGGCTTGCCATGGCAACGGGGTCAGGTCCAATCCGGAACAGTTCCGGTGTGACTTCGTTCACCTTTTTGTCTGTGCACTGGGCGCTGAGCAGAACTGCGATCAGAAGAGTGAAGGAGTCGTCGTGATCAAGCGGTACCGGCGTTTCGGGGTACTGCGCGTCGAGCCGTTCCATTACACGCTCAGCCCTTTCCTTTTTGCGCATGGCGGCGGTGTGGATGGCCCGATTGACCCTGAAATTAGGAAATATCTTTGTTCCAGGAACCATCGCCGGGCTTGTTCAAACCGATCAGGGGAGGCCTGGCGGGGTTGGTGTGGCGAGCAACCGAAGAAGGCTCTGCGGCGCCCAGTGCTTCCGCCACGACAGAATGGCGTGATTGACGTTTCACTTCGGGAGATCTGGCAGTTCTGATGCGGATCGAGGCTGACCAGCTTTGTGTGGATTACAACGGCACCGTCGCTCTTTACGACGCCAGTCTGAGGTTGCCGGAGGGTTGCATCTGCGGCCTTGTCGGCATGAATGGTGCCGGTAAATCAACGCTGTTCAAAGCGCTGACGGGCTTCGTGCGGCCGTCGCGCGGTTGGATCCGGATCAATGGCGCCACGGTGTCCCAGGCACAGCGGCAGCAGGCCGTGGCCTATGTGCCCCAGAGCGAGGGCGTGGATTACCAGTTTCCAGTTTCTGTCTGGGATGTGGTGATGATGGGGCGCTACGGCGCCATGAATCCACTGCGGATTCCCCGCAACAGTGATCGCGTGGCCGTGCGGGACGCCCTTCAACGGGTGGAGTTGCTGGACCTTCGCAACTGCCCGATCGGGAATCTTTCCGGTGGCCAGCGCAAACGGACGTTTCTGGCACGGGCCATCGCTCAGCGCGCGGATGTGCTGCTGCTGGACGAACCCTTCAATGGCGTGGATGTGCGCACTGAAAAGCTGATGGCGCAGCTGTTCCTCAAATTCCGTGATGAGGGGCGCACAATTCTGATTTCCACTCACGACCTCAGCCATGTGCGGGAGTTCTGTGATCTCGTTGTGTTGATCAACAAAACCGTTTTGGCCTATGGGGAAACCTCGGAGGTGTTCACCTCCGAAAATCTCGCACTCACCTTTGGTGGATTGCCCCCCGATCTGCTCACCGGGAACAGCTCTCCTGAGAGCTCACTCTGAGCTCTTTTGCATGATTCGGTTGAGCACCTGCTGCTTGATCAGGGCTCGGTCCCTCTCCACATAGATCTCAGCCCAATGGATGGGCTTGTCTTTGGCTTGGATGGTCGCCACATCCTGGTCAAGAGCTTCGAGAATTTCATCAACGAAAGCTTCGGGGTCATCGCCGAAGCTTTTGTGAAGCGCCAAAGCCTTGTCAAGCTTGCGGATCAGGCGTGTCGCTCGCGACATGTGAAGGTCATAACTCAGCGCGATACTGGTGGACCAGCCTGAGGCTGACAAGATTCATTCGGGCTCGCTGACAGGCAAGCGCAGGCCGGTGGTCTCCTGAAACTGTTTAAGCAATGTGGCTAGGGAGAGGTTGGTTTGCCCCTCCCGTTCCCCGATCAGGTTCACTTCTTCCACCTCGATCGGTTGCACCGTGTCGCTGAGCATGGTCAGCAAAGGCTCCAGCTTTTGCAGCAGGAACAGGCGTTTGGCGTCGTCACCCGATTGCTTGAGAGACTCCACCAGTTCCTGCAGACCTTCCGCCTGGGATCGACCCTGTTCAACGATCGTTGCGGCCTGCCCCTTCGCAGCCGCCATCATTGTTTTGCATTCCGATTCCGCTGGAGCAATCACATCGGCCTGAAGCTGTTCGGTGACCTGCTTGATCCGTTCCTGTTGCACTGGTATCTCCGCTTCGGCTCTGGCCAGCTCCGCTCCCACCTTCGCCTCCACTTCTGCCACCAGCGCATTGCGGCGGGTTAGGGCATCCTTCACACGTTTTTCCGCCTCCGCTGTTGCAATGGCCAGCTCCTTATCGAGGCGACGAAGTGATGTGATCCGCTGGTTTTCAGCCTGCTTCACGGATGACTGCGACTTGGCTTCAGCTTCAGCGATCCGGGAGTCGCGCTTGAGCTCAACCAGTTGCTTGCGACCAATGGAATCCAGGTAGCGGACGTCATCGGAGATGTTTTGTATTTGCAGGGTGTCGAGAGCCAGCCCCAGTTTCTGGAGATCGTCTTCTGCCTCCTCGAGCAGTGTGCGGGCAAAGGTCACCTTGTCTTCATTGAGTTGCTCCGGGGTCAGGCTGGCCATCACACCGCGGAGATTGCCTTCAAGGGTCTCTTTGGCAATGTGTCGGATCTCGTCCTGCTCCTTGCCGATCAGCCGTTCAATGGCGTTGTGGATGCCTGGTTCGTCGCCGGAGATCTTGATGTTGGCGACGCCGGAGACGTTGAGTGGAATTCCCCCTTTGGAATAAGCGTTTTCGACGCGCAGGTCGATGGTCATGTTGCTGAGATCGAGTCGCATGACCTCCTCGAGCACGGGGATGCGCAGCGCGCTGCCGCCACGCACGGTGCGGTAGCCAACCTCCTGGCCAGATCCGATGCTTCGACGCAGGCCCGCGAAGATCAACACCTCACTGGGTTGGCAGATGTAATAGAGCTGCCGCAGAAGAGCCACGAAGGCCCATGCACCGGCGGCACCTGTCAGACCAATTGCGATGAACATCAGCGATCTCCTGTGGACGACAAGGTGGCCAGCAGGTCGATTCCGAGGATCTCCTTCACCTGCTGGAAGAACTGGCGAACCACAACGTGATTCAGGGCAACGAGGCTTGCCAGGCTGGTGGCATCGTTGCCATCAAGGCTTGTGACCCGCTTCAGGGTGAGACGCCCCGGCAGGCGGGTGGCCTGCTCCAGCACCATTTCGATCTGCTGCAGCAGAAAAACAAGCTCAGCTGTGCTGCCGGCTTCATTCCAGACCTGGGTGAGCAGGTCGTTCACCAGCGCACTCGCCTTCACATCTTCAGCCGTTGCGGCTGCTTCACCACGGGCGCGCAGTTCCTGGGCTTTCTGATTGGCCTCAGCAGGAAGAACCTGATCGGCCTGCAGTCGCAGCCGTTCCAGGTCGGCCCTCACTTTCTGAAGCTTCTGTCCGGCGCGAGCGCGAGCCTCCAGTTCAGCAGCTTCGGTTCGCTCTTCCTCTGATCGGGCCTGCTTCTCCATCTGCGCCACTTTTGTTCGAACGGCGTTGTCCTTCTCCACAACATCCGTTTCAGCCTCGGTGCGCAGCACCTCCGACACTTCTTCCATTTCTGCTTCGATGCGCTCGGCCTGGCCGATGGCCTCGGCTTCGGCAATCTCGGCATCACGCACGATCTGGGCAACCCGCCGGCGGCTGATCGAGTTGAGATAGTCGACGTCGTCGGACACGCTCTGGATTTTCAGAGTGTCCAGCTGTAATCCCAGTCGGCGGAGGTCCTGACCGACGTCTTCGGCGATCTGTTCGGCGAAGCGCAGCCTGTCTTCATTGACCTGCTCAGGTGTCAGCTGGGCCAGAACACTGCGCAGATTGCCTTCCAGGTTCTCCTTGGCCACCTGAACGATTTCCTTCGCATCCCGGCCAAGAAAACGTTCGATGGCGTTGTTGCGCACCGCTGGGTCGGTGCTCACCTTCACGTTGGCAATGGCCTGGATGTTCAGGGGCGTCCCGCCCCGGGAATAGGCGTTGTTCACCTCCACCAGCACCGGCAGCAGGGTCACATCCATTCGCCGTGCCGTTTCCAGGATCGGTTTGACGAAGGTCCAACCGCCGTTGGCCACGACGCGATAACCCTTCATGCCCTGATCTCCCTGATTGCTCTGAGAACCGGTGACCACCAGCAATTCATTGGGCCGGCAGATGCGGATCATCCAGCGGCTGATCAGGTTCAGGGCTACGAGAATGACGAAGAGCGTCGCGACGCCTCCGATCACCGTCTCACTCTGATTGCGGTTGGAGGGGAGGAATGCCGGTGGACCGGCCTGAATCTGGACTCGAGCTTGAGCGCTCATCGTGCCCTTTGAACGATTCCTTTCCCATAGCCGGGAATCAGACGGCTGTCATCAGATCGTGTTCTCCAGAGGTTCGACGCTCAGTGTGTTGGTATCGGCGGCGATGACAACGATGCGGGTGTTCTTTGGCAACGCTCTGCCGTCGCTGCTCCGGGCCGGTCTGCGGATCAGGTTGCCCCTGGCGGACAGTTCAACGAATCCACGACCGTCAGCTTGGATCGCCAGGGAGACGAACCCTTCCTTGCCGACGAGGTCGTCGCTGCGCACCAGGCTGTCAGCTTCCTGACGTCCAAGCATGCGCAGGACTCTGGTGGCGGCCCATCCCATCAGCACCCCCATCCCCAGGGCGACGAGGCTTGGAGGTAGCCAGGACCCTCCAGGAGTCAACAGCAGCAGCAGAACACCACAGAGGCCGAATCCGGTCAGCCCGAAGGACCAGAACGGTGTGCTGAAAAGAAGAGAGAGATAACCACCCTCTCCGTCAAACCCACCCTCGTTGTCGAGGGACAGGCTGATCAGGACAGCACCGGCGAGGAGACAGACGAGGTAAGCGACGAGCATGGCGACAGATGTTCAGTTGGGCTGTAGACGCTTGGCCAGTTCTTCGGTCAGCTTCTGCACCGCTTCACGGCGGTTGCTTCGATAGTCGTCCAGCCGGTCTGCCACGAGCAGTGGTTCAGCAAGGTGGAACTCAACCCGCTGTGGACCCAGGCTGGGTTGTCCCGACCAGGGGCGATCCTCGATCCAGCCGATGGCTTCCTCCACCAGCAGCATCATTTCCGCCAGCCGGTCGAAGTCCGGAACATCGCTCACGTAGTGACCGCTGACGCTGGTGAAATGTTCCACCAGGCGCATGCGTGTCAATTCAAGATCCGCTTCCCGGGCTTCCCAGTCCGCAAGGCTGCGGTCCAGGGGAGACAGCCGTTCCAGGCCTTCCCGATAGATCCGATCCCAGGCGGCCTGTTCAATTCGACGGCAGCGTTCCTGAAGGGTGCTGCCGGCCCGAAGGTGGAAGTGAGCCTCCGCTTTCGCCAGGCCATGCAGGCGGTAGACCTCGATGCGTTGCGTGAGGGGCAGTCCTTCATCGGTCCGCAGCCTCTCAAGCTGTTCCAGTACCTCCATCAGTGCTGTGCCGATGCCCAGAAGCCGGTTTCGTCGCCGCGCAACGGCTCCCTCGCTCCGATCCTCCCCAGGCTTGAGGCCCAGATGCTGTTCTAGGGCGCTCAGGCGTGCGTCGAGGGCTGTCCAGTTGGGTTGACGCCAGCTGTACCGAATTTTCAACGGCAGCACCTGAAGGCTTCTCAGGTCGTTGCTGTTGGCCAGATCATCAGCGGCCCAGAAGGCAAGCTGTGCCACTCCCGGTTCCAGGGGTGCCATCTCTCCGGAGAGGTTGTTGGTCGCCCCCTCAGGTGCCACCGCCAGGGGATAACGCCCCTGCACAAGCACCTTGCGCGCCTGGTTGAGAGCCGGTCGGTCCAGCCTGCCTCGATGAATGGCAATTCCGCCGAAGCGCTGCAGCAGCCATCCGATCAGCGGGCCGGCCCAGATTGGGATGCCACGGTCGTAAAGGAATCGCAGTTCAAGAGGTCGCTGCAGAGGCTCGTGCAGCAATTTCGCCTCAGCGGGGATCCGGCTCCAGAACAGGTCTGCAAGCACCACAGGATCACGGGTGCTGGGATGCCGGAACGCGATCAGCAGGCTTGTCTCGCCTCGCTGCTGTGCGGTGATCGCCCGTGCCAGCTCCTCCGCGGCATTGCCGCAATCCAGTTCCAGACCCTGGAGTCGGAACAGCACCGGCAGCAACCGTCGCACCACCCCCTGCACCAGACGGCTCGGTCGTGTCGGTAGTCGACGCAACGCTGGGCGGGCTTTTTGGGTTGAGGCGCGGGGCATCAGGCCGATCGACAACGTGCCCATACTGATCGGATGGATCTGCTGCTGGAACCTCTGGGTCACGCCTTCATGGTGAGGGCGCTTCTGGTGAGTGCGCTTGTTGGTGGAGTTTGTGGATTGCTGTCCTGCTACATGACCCTTAAGGGCTGGGCGTTGATGGGGGATGCGGTCTCCCACGCAGTTCTTCCCGGTGTGGTGGTGGCTTATGCCCTGGGATTGCCGTTTGCTGTTGGAGCTTTCGTCTTCGGCCTCGGTTCGGTGGCTGCAATCGGCTTCGTCAAGCAGAAATCGCGGGTGAAGGAGGACACAGTGATCGGTCTGGTGTTCACCGGCTTCTTTGCTCTGGGGCTGGTGCTGGTGTCGAAAACCCGCAGCAACATCGATCTGACTCACATTCTCTTTGGAAATGTTCTGGGGATCACCAACGGTGATCTCCAGCAGACGCTGTTGATATCCGCCATCGTTCTGATTTTTCTGTTGCTGCTTCGGCGGGATCTGATGCTGTTCTGCTTCGATCCCACCCACGCGCGATCGATCGGGATCAACACAGGGGTGTTGCACTATCTCCTGCTCGGCTTGCTCTCCCTCGCTGCCGTGGCTGGGCTTCAGACCGTGGGCATCATTCTTGTGGTCGCCATGCTGGTGACTCCAGGGGCCACGGCGTATCTGCTCACCGAACGCTTCGACCGCATGACGTTGCTGGCGGTTCTCAGCAGTGTGATTTCCAGCGTTTTCGGTGTCTTCATCAGCTACTGGAGCGACAGCTCCACAGCTGGCTGCATTGTTCTGGTTCAGACCCTGCAGTTCCTGCTGGCGTTTCTTTTCGCTCCCAGGCACGGTGTGCTGCGCAGTCGTGGCGACCTCACTCCCTGACAGCCGATGCCGCTATGGTCCAGTTTCTGGCTATTGGGCGATGAACGGCGACTACACCGTGGCCATCTGGGCAACCATCGGTTTGGTGGTGGTCTTCACCGTTCCTGTTGTTTGGCAGTTCCTTCAACCGAACGACGACGACTTCGGCGACCTCACCAAGCGTCCCAAGTAGTTCCATCCGGCAGCACCTGCCGAAATCCACCGGACTCCACAACGCTCAGCGGTGTTGAGAAAAGATCACTTAACCGATCTGCGCGCAGCATGTCTTCTGGCCTGCCATCGGCGTTGATCGTTCCGTTGTTGAGAAAAAGTACCCGTTCCATTTCCGGGATGATGGTGTCAATCCTGTGTGTGACCTGCACAACGGTTGTTCCCTGCCGGCAGAGCTGACGCAGGCATGCAATCAGCTGATGACAGGCCCGCAGGTCAAGGGCTCGACTCGGTTCATCCAGAACAAGAACGTCTGGGTCATGCACCAGTGCCCGGGCGATCAACAAACGGCGTCTCTGCCCATCGGATAGAGCTCCATAGGGCTGATGATTAATTGTTTCCAGGCCCAGTCGCTGCGTCAGTGTTCGGGCGACCTGTTGCTGTGTTGCCGTCGGCACCTGGTCTCGCCCCAGCCGCATCGATCCGAAGAATCCGCTTAAGACAACCTCAAGTGCCGGTGCGGCTTGGGGGAAGCGCTGCTCCAGTTCGCTGTTCAGCACTCCGATGTGTCGGCGCAGATCCCAGAGGTTGACGTTCGTTTGGCCAAACAGCCTGAAGTGTGACTGTGGCTGCACAATCGGATGCAGGCTGCGGTCGATCAACTTCACCAGGCTGCTTTTGCCGGCACCGTTCGGGCCAAGGATGGTGGTGGATTCCCCGAGGCGGAGCTGCAGGTTCAGATCCCGCAGCACTGGCTGACCGCTGAGCCACGCTTCTCCATTACTGATCTCCAGCCAGAGCTCACCCATTTTGATTGGCCTCCGCCAGCAGCTTCTGCACCACAGTCGTCAGACCTGCAACCATCGGCCGAAACTCTCCGCAGCGTTCGCTCCAGATCGTTTCGCTGCGGAGCTCTGAAAGGCTGGCCAAGGTCCAGTCCTGACCTTCCAGAAGCTTCAGCTCCTCCAGTGGGCGCAGCAGTTCCCCTCGAAACACATGCACAACCCTGCTACCGCTCGCGTCGCTGAACCATGGTCGTAGAGGTGGCTCAGGTCGCCAGGCGATCTCTTCCTCCAGTTCTCGTTGCACGGCCTGCTCGGGTGTTTCCCCTGGTTCCAGGTGTCCGCCGAACAGCCCCCATTGGCCAGGGCAGAGGATGGTGTCGATGTCGTCGCGCAGCTGCAGAAGCCAGCGGTCGTCTCGCTGAAGCATGGCAAGGGCAACGGCG
>CAJWZN010000050.1 GCA_913050105.1 uncultured Synechococcus sp. | reverse complement strand
ATATGGCTTCGCGAAAAAGATCTCATCGGTTTTTCCGGCTACATGCTCGAAAAGAGCATCGAAGAACGCGGACACGCTTCAAAAATGATTGCTTATCTTGTCGACAGCGAGTGCGAAGTACAGCTACCAACAATTCAATCCCCGGAACGTGAGTTTCAAACAGTTCAGAAATTATTTGACACTGTTTACAGCATGGAAAAGCAGGTCACGGAATCAATCAATAACATTTATTCATTATCAGAACAGGAGGGTGACCGAGCCGCCACTGCAATGCTGGACTGGTTCATCGAAGAACAAGTCAAAGAGGAATCTGAAGCGCGCTTCGTAATCAAGCGGTTGCGCTTAGCCGACTCCAATACTGCAGCACTGATCCTTCTTGATCAACAGTTTCTGGATGGAACTCTCCTCGCCAATATAAAAGCTGGTGGTGCATTTAATCTTGGGGCTTTTGAAAGTGGCGCGAGAATTGGAAGCGCTCCAGCTTGAAATTGAAATTAATTTCAAGCCCTACCTCTGAAAGACAGGCTGAAGCAAAGAATAAAGAAGCGGTTATTTTTTTCTAGAAATTACTTTCAAGTCGTTGTAAATTGAACCAAAGCCTTGCTGCGGATTAATTTTAAAACGCTTTCAACCACTCACTCCACCACCAATTAGGACCCATCAGCCAGACCAGCCAAATACCGAGTGCGATGAAAGGACCAAATGGAAAAGGCTGTCGCGGTTGCAGGCGGCCGGTCAATCGACCGATACTTCCAACAAGTGCACCGCTGAATACGGCAATCGCCATGGCGATTGCAATACCAAACAGCCCAAGCCATGCACCACCAAGGGCGGCGAGTTTGGCATCTCCCAAACCCAGAGCTGGTTGCCCCATTGCTCTTTCCGCCGTAGCGCTGAGTGTTTCCAGTGCCATAAGCGAAAGAGCTGCGCCGATCATGTGATCAGCAAAAACTGATACACCGCCAGTGACACTGAACATCAGACCCAGCAGAACACCCCAGCGGCATAGGGATTCCGGCAACCACATGTGATCAAGATCGATCAGAACCAGTGGCAGAAGAAGACCGACCAAAGGCAGACCGATCCAAGGCTGAAAGCTCGGCTCAACACCACCACCGCCACCAGCACTCACCAACATCGTGCTGAGCCAGAGCAGGGCACTGAAACTTTCAACCACTGGGTAGCGCCAGCTGATGAAGGCACGGCAGTCTCTGCAACGGCCGGTAAGCAGCAACCAACCAAGCACTGGCACATTGTCATGCCAGCGCACTGCGTGGCCACATCTTGGGCAGTGACTGCCGGGGCTCACCACGGATTCCTGCCTGGGCAATCGCCAAACAACGACGTTGGTGAAACTGCCGACGCAGGCACCAAAAAGGATGAGCCACACAGGCGCAATCAACCTTTCCATCGATTCCGAGAACGAGCGTTACGAGCTCGAATCAGCTCCAATCCCACAAAATCCTCTTCTGGCAAAAGAACAGGGGGATGGAAGACAACACGCCCTTCCTGATGTTCAAGATCAACAACAACACCAATTGGATCAGGTGAACTCAAAGTGTCTGACAAGTAACTGAAATACACACGTCGTGCAAGACGTATCAGTTGTCTGCTGTCAACACGATCCCAACGTGGTGTGGTGGGCGAACCGGTTGCACCACTGATCTCAAATGAAGGTGTTGCAAAAGTGATCGGCTCACCCACATCAGTTGATGAGCCGATTGTAGAGATGAATCGCTGGAACGTTCCAGGTCAGCTGACCTTTTTCTTTTCCTCGATCATCCGATGAATGATCGGCGTGAGGATCAGTTCCATCGCAAAACCCATCTTGCCGCCGTTCACCACGATGCTGGTGGGGCTGGACATGAAGGAGTCGTGAATCATGTTCAACAGGTAGTTGAAGTCGATTCCCCAATTCTCCCGAGCGCCTTTACGGAAGTGGATGATGACGAAGCTTTCATCCGGGGTGGGAATGTTCCGACAGATGAACGGGTTGGAGGTATCCACCGTGGGCACCCGCTGAAAGTTGATATCTGTGTTGCTGAATTGCGGGCAGATGTGGTTGATGTAATCCGGCATCCGGCGAAGGATGGTGTCCACGATCGCCTCTGCGGAATAACCACGCTCAGCGTTATCGCGGTGGATCTTCTGGATCCACTCCAAATTGACAATCGGCACCACACCGACAAGAAGATCAGCCAGATCCGCAACGTCATACCCCTCACCCTTCACTCCACCGTGAAGTCCTTCGTAGAAGAGAACGTCTGTGCCGGAGGGAATGTCTTCCCAAGGCGTGAACTGACCGGGGTCAAGGTTCACACCCAAACGCGCATTGTGCTCAGCGGCTTCTTCAGGGCTGTGCAGGTAATACCGTTTCTGACCGGCTCCGGTTTCGCCGTAAGTGCGGAACAGTTCATCGAGCTTGTCGAAAAGGTTCGCTTCCGGGCCGAAGTGGGAGAAGTTCTCACCTTTTGCCAGGGCGTCAGCCATGGCTTTTTTCATCGACATCCGCTCGTAGCGGTGATAGCTGTCGCCTTCCACCACAGCAGGTGTGATGCCTTCACGAGCGAAGATATGTTCGAAGGCGCGCTTGACGGTGCTGGTTCCAGCACCGGATGAACCGGTAACAGCGACGACCGGGTGACGCTTCGACATCGACGCAGGGACAAGTTGCCCGGCGAGTTTGCCAGATCAAAGCCCACTTTCACCAATACGTTGGTTAAAGAGCCTTCAGCAATTCCTGGCCCATCGCCTGACATCCAAGCTGTGTACAGCCTTCCGCCATCAGATCACCGGTGCGGAAGCCTGCGGAAAGAACGCGGTCCACAGCCGCCTCAAGCGCATCGGCTGCCGCTGATTGCTTCAAACCAATCCGCAACATCATTGCGGCAGAGAGCACCATCGCCATGGGATTGGCCTTGTCTTGACCAGCGATGTCAGGCGCTGATCCATGCACAGGCTCAAACAGGCCCGGGCCATCACTGCCCAGCGATGCCGAAGGCAGCATGCCGATCGAGCCGGTGAGCATCGCCGCTTCATCGCTGAGGATGTCGCCGAAAAGGTTGCCGGTGAGCAGCACATCGAACTGGCGTGGATCACGCACCAGCTGCATGGCGGCATTGTCCACATACATGTGACTCACTTCAACGCCGGAGTAACCAGGCGCCATCGCATCGACGCGATCCCGCCAGAGCTGACTCACATCCAGCACATTGGCTTTATCAACGGAACAGAGACGCCCTCGACGCTCCTGGGCGATGTCAAAGGCCACCTTGGCGATGCGATCAACCTCCGTACCGGAGTAGGTCATCGTGTTGAAACCGCGCTCATCGCCATCAGCCTCGAGGCGACCCTTGGGCTGACCGAAATAAATCCCGCCTGTCAGTTCTCGCACCACCATCAGATCAACACCATCAATCACCTCACGCTTGAGGCTGCTGGCATCGATCAGAGCAGGAACAATTTTGACCGGACGAAGGTTCGCGAAAAGATCCATGCCGGCCCTGAGCCCAAGCAGGCCGGTTTCCGGCCGCTTCTCGCGAGGGAGGCTGTCAAAACGCGGGCTGCCGATCGCAGCTAGCAGAACTGAATCAGAGGCCTTGCAGGCCGCCAGAGTGCTGGCAGGGAGAGGCTCACCGGTGGCATCGATGGCGCTGCCACCGATCGGTTGTTCCTCGAAGACAAGTTCAAAATGGTGACGTTCACTCACCGCCTCCAGCAACCGCCGAGCCACGGCGGTGATCTCCGGGCCGATGCCGTCGCCTGGAAGCAGAACGACGCGGTGCTGAGCCATGACGGACCGGAATGGCGGTAACGGTGCCGAGACTACTGAGGAGAGTTCCGCTTCAGCTCACGCAGAGTCTTGGTCATCTCCGGCAGCTTGCTGAACGTGCTGGCACAGCGCAGCCAGAGTCGGTTGGGGATGGCAGGAAATCCACTCATGACCTGCCCCGCAGCCACATCGGAAGTCAAACCAGTTTTGGAGCTGGCGATCACCCGATCACCAACGACCACACGGTTCGCCACACCGACCTGGCCGGCCAGGATGACGCCGTTACCGATCTGAGCCCCACCTGCGATCCCCACCTGGGCAGCGAAGGCGCAGCCACGACCAATGCTGACCCCGTGGCCGATCTGCACCAGGTTGTCAATTTTGGTGCCCGCACCAATACGGGTCTCACCGACTGAAGGTCGATCAATGGTGGTGCCACTGCCCACCTCAACCCGGTCTTCCAGCACAACCCGACCTGTCTGTGGCATCTTGCGCCAGCCCTTGGCCGTCGGCACGAAACCAAACCCTTCCGAACCAACAACAGCATTGGCATTCACCACACAACCCCTACCCAGATGGCTGCCGGGGAAGAGAACGGCATTGGCATGCAGCTCACATCCGTCCCCTACGAGAACGCTGTCGTAAATCACCACTCCGGGATGCACCACGCAGTTCGCGCCGACACAACTTCCAGCGCCGATACAGACCCTGGGACCGATCGTGGTGCCTGCACCCACCACAGCCCGCTCATCAATCACAGCCGTTGGATGGATCCCTGCCGGCGGCCGGCGGCGTGGAACCAGTTGATCCAGAGCTTCCGCAAACGCCAGGCGAGGGTCCGAGAACACTGCAAAGGGAATATTGCGCTGACCTGCAGAATCGATCAGGTCCTGTTGGTCAGGGAGCAGAAGAGCACCCGCACAGCTTTGCCCAATCTTTGAATGAAGAGCGTTGCCTTTCTCCAGAAAGCTGAGCTGATCTGCCGCGGCCAGCTCAAGGGAAGCGGCACCCTTCAGCTGAGGATCAGCTCCAGGGTTGCTCCAGAGCAATCCCGCATCCCCCGTTTGCAGGGCCTTGAGCAGGGAGCTGAAGCGCATGATCGAACGGCGCGGCGGCCGGATCGTAAACGCGCTCAGCGTTGATGCAGCACCAGTGCATCGCGGTGCACCACCACTGGTGATGGCACGGTGGAGTCCAACTCCATCAAGGCCTGTCTCAACTGATCGCTGGCCATGGAACAGAGACCGCGACCCAGTTCAACTCCCTGGGAATCCACCAGCCGAACAGCCTGGTTGATCGAAAACTGCCCCTCCACTGCCGTAACACCCACCATCAGCAGCGACGCCCCTTGATGTTGCAGGGCAACACAGGCTCCGGCATCCAGTTTCAGAGTGCCTGCAGGTTCCAGCACATGGGCCAGCCAGCTGCGCCGATTTCCGAGGGGGGCTGGATGAGGATGAAACACTGTGCCCCCGCGTCCACCGGCCAGAAGAGCCTCCAACCGCCGTGGGTCACGGCCGTCATCAAGCTGCATGGTGACACCGCTGGCGGTGGCGATGCGAGCGGCCTCCAGTTTGGTGGTCATGCCACCCGTTCCCCAGCGCCCACCATCTCCGGCACCGGCCTGAAGGACCTCCAGATCCCTGGGATGATGAACATCGGCAATCGGCAGGGCGCCGTCATCCCGGCGTGGATCGGCGGAATACAACCGATCGACATCGGTCAGCAGAAGAAGCTGATCAGCTTTCACCGCTGCAGCAACGAGGGCGGAAAGGGTGTCGTTGTCTCCGAAGCGCAGCTCGACAGGGGACACAGCATCGTTTTCGTTAACGACAGGAAGCACTCCCCAGTCGAGCAGTTGCAGCAGGGTTCCTGAGGCTTTCTGATAACGAAGCCGATCCACCAGATCTGAACGGGTGAGGAGAACCTGTGCCACGCATGATCCGTAGTGCCCCATCGCGCTTTCGTACAAAGCCATCAGATGGCCCTGCCCAACGGCCGCTGCCGCCTGAAGCGCCACCACCGAGGTTGGCCGCTGGGTCAAACCAAGGCGTTGACAACCCAAACCCACGGCACCACTGGTCACCAGCACGACCTGATCACCGCGTTGCTGTGCTGCGGCGATTCCCCGGGCATAACCCTCGATAGCGGCTGCCGTATCCCCCCGCAGCAAGCTCGTGCCCAGCTTGACCACCCACAGCGTCATGCCGCAGGGGCCCCCAACCATCGCGCGAGAGTCCGCTCCAGCCGCTGAATCCCATCACGGGTACATGGCCCACCATCGCTGGCAATCGGCCGAACCAGAATGGTGAATAAACCCAGGCGGTTGCCCCCGAGAACATCGGTGAACAAACGATCTCCCACCATTGCGATGCATTCCGGCGGAAGATTCAGATCAGCAACAACACGCCTCAGGGCAGCACGGTGGGGCTTGCGCGCACCAAAGGTGAAACCCACCTCCAGCTGATCCGCCACTGCGGAGATACGCCGCTGTGATGGGTTGTTGCTGAACAGGTGCAGATGCAGGCTTTGCCTTGCGTCAACCAACCAGGCCTTCACCGGCCCTGACAGTTGAACATCCCGGCCAGGCAGCAGGGTGCGATCAACATCGATCACCGCTGCCCGGATGCCGTGGGACAGCAGGTCGGACAGCGAAAGCTGGGCAATGGTCTGACCTGGATCCCAGGAGGGTTGAAGACAGTGGCGGCCACTCACTCCGGCCATTCCCTTTCCTCAAGTTCCGCCTCGATACGGGGCTGGATCCGATCAAAGGCCTCCCCTTCCACCAGTTCAGCCTGGCCATCCACCATCCGGGCCACGACAAAAAAGGGATCCAGAGGGATGTAGAGGCCATATTCCTGCTCCTTCACCATGAAGCTCACCAAAAGCTCATAGGTCTCAGCGTCCTCGTCTCCATCGTCCTCATCCTCTTCATCCAATTCATCCGGATCAGGCTCATCCAGTTCCCCGCTCACGGTGAGCGTCACGGCGGAACGCACCAGGATTAACTCATGCTCCTGAAGCACCACATCCGCTACCGAGAGGATCGGTTCACTGCTGTCAACACTGGTGATCGGCTCTGGGTCGCCCTCGTCCACCAGCCGGAACAGAGACACCGGCGTATCCACGGGGGTGAGCAGTGCATAGTCCTGTCCGTCGAGAGGAATGAGCTGCTCCAGAAAGCAGAGCAGATCCTTTCCATCACTGTCCCGCACGAGCACGGTGGGAACGTCACCGCTGCTGCCGGTGGCGGAGTCGCGCATGAAATCGGAAGGCACTGAGCTCAGGATCCACCATCGCGTGGCGTGGTGCCCGCGGGACATCCCTCGAGCTGGGCCGGTTTCAGCTCCGGCCCCTCTTGCAACCATTGCTCCAGGAGCAGAGCAGCCGCCGCGCTGTCCAGTCGGCCACTGCGATCACCCGCGAGACCATGGCGTTCAGCAGCAGCCCAGGTACTGCTGTGTTCATTGACCCAGGCCAGGGGAAGCTCTAGGGCGGCCGCCAAGCGCAGCCCATAACGGCGGCAGTGCAACGCTTGTTCTGTGGGGTGCCCAGCCGCATCCAGTGGCAGACCCACCACCAGGCCTTGAACATGGCGATCTCGGCAGTGGCGTTGCAACAGCATCAGGTCAGCATCAAAGCGTCCGCGATGCAATGCAGGCAGGGGAGTCACCGTGATGCCGAGGCCATCACAGCCAGCCAGACCGATACGACGACGGCCCACATCCAAGCTCAGAACCGAGCAGGGAACGGGCATGTCAGCGGCGACCGAGACTGGGGGAAGGGAAGGGTTGACCCTGAGGACGCAAGCGGCCGAAGACCTGGTCCAGTGAGCGGCTGAGCTGAGCGTTGCGGGGCGTCGTCTGACGACGCCAGAGGCTTCGACCAAGCAACAACTGCTCCTCCCCACGAGTCCAGCCTTGCCCCAGCAGGCATTCCGCCATCGGGGCATCATCCAGAGCAGTCACAAGGTTGGCGGCAGGCTGAGAGCACTGAATCCTCTGAAGCACATACGGGAGTGCTTGGTCCAGTCGTGGGTCCCAGGCCACATCGCGCATCAGTTCAAGCTGACAGGCTTGCCCTCGTTCATTGAGCTGGAGACAACCGGCCAAAACCGTGTCGCCAGCAAGAAGCACTCCACAGCCGGCACCACGACGATCGAGAAGATCAAGCCAATGGCGATCGGTGATCTGGCGCAGATGACTGAAACAGCCGCCCTGCTCAAGCGGCCATAAACGCTGGGCATTGCGGCGATTGATCGGTTGCCATGCCAGACCTGGCGACAAAGGAGCCGCAGCCTTAGGCGGCATCGAGGGAGGAAGCCAGACCTGGAATGGGCGCAAGGGCTGAAATCCAAGCTCGCGCAGAAGAGCTATGGCGTCGGCATCTGCTGCGGGACAGCGAATCACCCAGCTACGCACCTGGTGTTCCCCCCGCTGAACAGCCGCTTGAAGAAGAGTGCGTTGAACGGTTCGTCGGCTGACCTGAGCGCTGGGGCGCAGCTGCTGAGGCCAGTGCAGCGTCCAGCAACTGCCGCGCCGATTGATCGGATGAGAGACCGCGGCTGCCAGGGGGCCTTCCGCATCAACGCCTACGACACAACGTGGCGAACGGCTGGGCAGAAGATCAGGGAAGCGCTGCTCCAATCGGGCGATCAGACCACCTAGCAAAACGCTTTGCAGCTGGGGAAACCAGGCGAGATGAGTTGGATTAAGCGGCTCGACTTTGAGGGAGGAGCAGGGACCCTGCGTCATCACATCCCCCAAAGCCGGTAAGTCAACTCAATCTAGTGCTCATCCCTGTGTTGGACGCACAAGCACCAGTGGGGTGCGTTGGTTGGCATTTCCTGCGGGATTCGGCTTGAGCGCTCGGGTCAGAAGGTCTTCATCACAGCCAGGGCTGGAGGCCAGCACTTTGACGCGTCCGAGATCGTTGACGTCAACGATGGCAACGGCGACACCTAGGGCTGATGCTGCCTCCTCACAGAAAGCCTGCGAACGATCCGGCCCGAGAACAATCGTCTGGTCGTAGGGAGGCGTTGTGCCGGTGATGTCGTCAATCAACCTCGCTTGATCACCCGCCAACCGATAAAAGCCTCCAGGGAT
>CAJWZN010000049.1 GCA_913050105.1 uncultured Synechococcus sp. | reverse complement strand
CGCCTCCTCCAACCAGGCCACATAGGCCCCATGCCACATCACACCGGCATGATCCGTGTGCTGCGGCAGCACTCTCTTTTCAAGTCGCCATGGCTGGGTCGTAACGCTGTTCGGCAGCTTCCCTTTCATTTGAAAATTACTCATAGGCTTCTTGGAAGACTGAATTATTCCCGTGTTCCGAAATCTGCTAGTCGCCGACTCCGGCAAGGGACATGTTGAAGAAATGGTTCGGATGCTTCAGGACATTCCCAGCCTGAAAGCCGCTGGAGTGAGCTTGTTGCATGTAGTCCCGGAGCAGATGCAGGCGGGTGCTCAAGACCATCGCGTTGAAGCTGAATACCTGATCAAAAGTGCGATCACCCGGATGGGGCTGGACCCCCAGCGCGTTAAATCAATCGTGCGCGAAGGAGACACAAAGCAGACCGTATTGAAGGTTGCCGAAGAGGAGAACAGCGACCTAATCGTGATGGGATCTCGCGGACTGGGGAGACTCCAATCGATTCTGGCCAACAGCACAAGTCAGTACGTGTTCCAGCTGTCCACGCGACCGATGCTGCTGGTGCGTGACGACCTCTACGTCCGCCATCTGAACCGCGTGATGGTCACCGTCGACGGCACTGGAGTGGGCGAAGACGCCCTTCGCACAGCATGTGAAATGGTGCGCGAGATTCCCGATGGAGTCCTCACGGGCGTCCATGTTGTTTCACAGGAAACATCGCCTTCTCGTGGCGGGAGAAGCAAAGCCGATGAACTTCTCGAGGCCGCCGCACAGAAAGCACGGTCGTTCGGAATCGAGTTCAAACCCCTGACCATTCAAGGCAAAGACATTGGACGATCGGTCTGCCAAGCGGCTGTCGATTGCAACGCAGACCTGCTGGTCATTGCCTCCCAGGATCGACGTCCACTGGTGGCCCGAGGCCTTGTCGATCTCGACAAACTTCTTGGAGGTTCCGTCAGCGATTACATCCGAGTGCACGCTCCAGCTCCGGTGCTGCTGGTTCGAGAGCCAGAGCGCGACTGAACCTCAGCCGTCGTCTTTCGTGCCGATGTAAAGCACGATCAGGAAGATCGCCGGAACCAGGATGAACAGCAAACTGGCGACGAATCCGAGATCGTTGGTTTCCATGGCCGCAGAAAGGGTCCTGGCGAACGTATCACCGGCAGTACGTCGATTACCCGTGAGTGTCAGGCCTCTTCATCGGCCTTTGCAGTGATCGCTTCCGACAGTTCATCAAGTTCATCGTCCGACTCCTCCATGCCAGGGGGAACTGGCCAGGCGATCGGTCCTTCCGGAAGAGGAGCTTGTCGGGCAGCCTCCAGCCGTTGCTCAGCGTCCGGCAATCGAACCTGCGGACGGGTCAGCACCAGAGCAGATCGTTCCACCAGGGCCTGGCAGGCCAACCTCCACTCTTCAGGCCGACGACGCAACTTGCTTTCTTCGACAGGGGTTCGAGCCGTCAGCGCCTCTCGCCCGGATTCGTCCACAACCGACACAAAACACGTACTGCACTGACCACAGCCTCCGCAGTTCCCGAGCTGCCCTTTGAGGCCATAGAGCTGGATGCCTTCCCGAACCGCAACGTCCCGAAGATTTTCACCGGGGAAGCACTCCACATCACGGCCTTCGCGAACGAAACGGATGACCGGCATGGAACTACGTCAAAACGGTCACAACCCTATGAGAAAAAGCATTGCAATTTGTGAATGCCTATCAAGGCAAAATTCTGTCACTACACGTTTCAGCTGAGAAAGCTTCATCCGGTATCAGAGATGAAGCCTCTACGATCGTCAACGTCTGACTGCGTCCAATCGCGGTCCTGTCCCCCGAACCTGACCCATGGGATTGCCCTGGTATCGGGTGCACACCGTTGTCATTAATGACCCGGGACGCCTTCTGGCAGTGCACCTCATGCATACAGCCCTAGTTGCCGGCTGGGCCGGCTCGATGGCTTTATACGAGCTCGCCATCTTCGACCCGTCCGATCCTGTCCTGAACCCCATGTGGCGTCAGGGCATGTTCGTCATGCCTTTCATGTCACGTTTGGGCGTGACCGGCAGCTGGGGTGGCTGGAGCATCACCGGTGAAACCGGCGTCGACCCTGGCTTCTGGAGCTTCGAGGGCGTTGCGGCCGCTCACATCATTTTTTCAGGCCTGCTGATGCTGGCCGCCATCTGGCACTGGACCTATTGGGATCTAGAGATCTGGCAAGACCCCCGCACGGGTGAGCCCGCACTCGATCTGCCCAAGATCTTCGGTATTCATCTGCTGCTTGCAGGCCTTGGTTGCTTCGGTTTTGGAGCGTTCCACCTCACTGGTGTCTTCGGCCCAGGTATGTGGATTTCAGATCCCTACGGAGTAACAGGACATCTGGAGGCAGTTCAGCCTTCATGGGGACCAGAGGGTTTCAACCCCTTCAATCCCGGCGGCATCGTTGCGCACCACATCGCAGCAGGAATCGTCGGCATCATTGCTGGAATTTTCCACATCACCACACGTCCGCCTGAGCGTCTCTACAAAGCGCTTCGGATGGGCAACATCGAAACTGTCCTGGCCAGTGCGATTGCAGCTGTGTTCTTTGCGGCTTTCATCGTCGCAGGAACCATGTGGTACGGCTCTGCTGCAACACCGGTTGAACTTTTCGGACCCACTCGCTATCAGTGGGATCAGTCTTATTTCAAGACTGAAATCAATCGCCGAGTCCAGACGTCAATGGACGATGGCCTCAGCCGAGAAGCAGCGTATGCAGCTATCCCCGAGAAGCTTGCCTTCTACGACTACGTCGGCAACAGCCCTGCAAAAGGTGGCCTGTTCCGAGTTGGTCCGATGGTGAACGGTGACGGACTTGCTACGTCCTGGGTGGGTCACGTTGTCTTTACCGACAAGGAAGGACGTGAACTTCAGGTTCGTCGACTGCCCAATTTCTTTGAGAACTTCCCTGTCATTCTCGAAGATGAACAAGGCATCGTTCGCGCTGACATTCCTTTCCGTCGGGCTGAAGCCAAGTACTCGTTCGAACAGGTGGGTGTCACAGCCCAGGTGTTCGGAGGCGCCCTCGATGGACAGAGCTTCACTGAACCTGCTGACGTCAAGCGTTTAGCTCGTAAGTCTCAGCTTGGTGAAGCCTTCGACTTCGACCGCGAAACCTACGGATCCGACGGTGTGTTCCGAAGTTCACCCCGTGGCTGGTTCACGTTTGGACATGCAACTTTCGCTCTGCTGTTCTTCTTCGGCCATATCTGGCATGGAGCTCGGACCCTGTACCGCGATGTGTTCGCAGGTATTGATCCCGATCTCGGAGATCAGATTGAATTCGGTCTGTTCCAGAAACTCGGCGACAAATCCACTCGCCGTCTTCCAGAGGGTTACGTTCCCCCCACAGGAAGTCCTCTCAAATAATTCCCTCCAAGGAGTGTCTCGATGGAAAGCTTCGCTTACGTCCTCATTCTCACTCTCGCAATTGCGACCCTGTTCTTTGCAATTGCCTTCCGCGATCCCCCAAAGATCGGAAAGTGATCTGAATTTCATTCATCAACCCCGCTTCGGCGGGGTTTTTTTATGCCTTTATCACTTCCAGTGAAGAACCATCTGGATAGCAACGGGAATCGTCGAGTCTTATTGCGTTGCAATCAATAAGGACAGATCATCCAGAGGGCTGTTGGTTTGAAGGCCCTTCTCAAGACTCAAATCATTGTCTAAAGTTGGTACATCTTTTTGAGTGATTAGGGCGTGCAGTGCCCCTCTTGCCAAAACACAGACAGCCGCGTCCTTGAATCTCGCGCTGCTGATGGTGGTCGCAGCGTTCGGCGAAGAAGGGAGTGCTTGAACTGTGAAGTTCGCTTCACCACATATGAGCGCGTTGAAACCGTGCCGATCACGGTGGTGAAACGCAACGGAAGTCGGGAGATCTTCAGCAGGAGCAAATTGCTCCATGGCTTGAACAGAGCCTGCGAAAAAACTGGACTGAGCGCCACACAGCTCGAAACGCTCGTTGAAGATCTGGAATTGAAACTGCAGCAACGCAGTGGTCGTGAGGTCAGCAGCACTGAAATCGGTGAGATCGTGCTCAGCCAGCTCAAGGATGTCAGCGAGGTGGCCTATATCCGCTTTGCATCCGTTTATCGCCAGTTCCGCGGTATTGATGATTTCATCTCCACCCTGGAGACCATGAACAAAGACCAAGGCAAGGGACATCTGGCAGCCGTGGGCTGAAGGACCAACGATCTGTAAAGTCAGACATTCTCCGCAAAGCGCTGGCGGGCGCTCCTTGCGATTCATTCGAACTACCCACCTGAGGTAGACCGCCCAATCCCGATGTCTGCGACTCCCACCGAGGACCAGGTCCAGGACGTACAAGCCGACGCGATCGAAGAGGCCGGTACGGACTCCACGGCTGCCGTGGCCACTGTTGAAGAAGCTTTTGAAGCGGAGGAGTTGGCCATCCCTGAGGATGTCCCCTCTGCAGACGATCCTTCCAGCAGAGCCAATCCCCGCAACCTGGACGATGCCGGGTTCACGCTGGATGAGTTCGCGGCTCTGCTGAGCAAGTACGACTACAACTTCAAGCCCGGCGACATCGTCAACGGCACCGTGTTCGCTCTTGAATCCAAGGGCGCCATGATCGACATCGGCGCAAAGACCGCCGCATTCATGCCTCTACAGGAGGTATCGATCAACCGGGTCGAAGGTTTGAGCGATGTGCTTCAACCCGGCGAGATCCGCGAATTCTTCATCATGAGTGAGGAGAATGAAGACGGTCAGCTGGCGCTGTCGATTCGCAGAATCGAGTACCAGCGGGCATGGGAGCGGGTGCGTCAGCTCCAGAAGGAAGACGCCACCATCTACTCGGAAGTGTTCGCCACCAACCGTGGTGGTGCTCTGGTGCGCGTTGAGGGCCTGCGCGGATTTATTCCCGGCTCACATATCAGCACTCGCAAGCCTAAGGAAGAGTTGGTCGCCGACTTCCTGCCTCTGAAATTCCTTGAGGTGGATGAAGAGCGAAACCGCCTGGTGCTCAGCCATCGCCGCGCCCTGGTGGAGCGGAAGATGAATCGCCTGGAAGTGGGTGAAGTTGTGATCGGAACCGTCCGCGGCATCAAGCCTTACGGCGCCTTTATCGATATCGGTGGCGTCAGCGGCCTGCTGCACATCTCAGAAATCAGCCACGAGCACATCGAAACGCCCCACTCGGTGCTGAACGTGAATGATCAGATGAAGGTAATGATCATTGACCTCGATGCAGAACGCGGCCGGATTTCCCTGTCGACGAAGGCCCTCGAACCCGAACCGGGCGACATGCTGACCGATCCCCAGAAGGTGTTCGAGAAAGCTGAGGAGATGGCAGCCCGCTACAAGCAGATGCTGATGGAGCAAGCTGAGGATGGTGAGGATCCGATCAGTTCAATGATGGTCTGAGCCTGATGGCTCAACTGCTGCTGGAGGGACACCCCATCGGCACAATCCAAGGGGTGCTGTTCGATAAGGACGGCACCCTTTCCCATAGCGAGCCCCACTTGCTGGATCTTGCCGAGCGCAGGATCAGCGCTGCCGTGGACCTCTGGAGCGAGATCAGGGGAACACCGACAAAGGATCTTCGCCAAATCCTCAGCCGAGCCTTCGGCCTCCAGGACGGAGCTTTAAACCCCGGAGGCACCTTGGCCGTCGCAGCGCGACAGGACAATCTCACCTCGACTGCCACGGTGTTCTGTCTGCTGGGCTGCAGCTGGGCGGAGGGTCTGGCGTTGGCAGAACGCTGCTTCAACAGCGTTGATCAAAAGCTCTTAGGCCAGCTGGAGCCGAGCCCACTGCTGGACCATGCTGCGACCATGCTTCGTAATCTGCACGCCGGCGGTGTGCAACTGGCGGTGATCAGCAACGACACACGCCTTGGCATCAAGAATTTTCTGGATCACCACGCCGTTTCAGATCTGTTCAACAGCAGCTGGAGTGCTGATGACACACCGCGCAAACCTGATCCACAGGCGGTGCATCAACTCTGTCGCCGCCTGAACCTAGAGCCTGAACATTGCGCCTTAGTTGGCGATGCAGAAACCGATCTGACCATGGCCCATCAAGCCGGTATCGGCTGTGTGATCGGCTATCAAGGCGGCTGGACTCTGCCACCGGTGCTTCCTTCGGCTCCACATCTGCTCAACAGCTGGCGTGATCTTGATCTCAGCGCCAACCCGTAAAGTTTCGCCATTGGTGCGATCTGTATGAGTCGTTTCGTCTTCACCTCCGAGTCGGTCACCGAAGGGCATCCGGACAAGATCTGTGATCAGGTGAGCGATGCGGTGCTCGATGCCTTACTGGCTCAGGACCCTGCAAGCCGTGTGGCCTGCGAGACCGTTGTGAACACTGGCTTATGCATGATCACCGGCGAGGTGACCTCGAAAGCCAAGGTGGACTTCATCCACCTGGTTCGCAATGTGATCAAGGAGATCGGATACAGCGGCGCCCGTGCCGGTGGATTCGATGCCAACAGTTGTGCGGTGCTTGTGGCTCTCGACCAGCAGTCTCCGGATATCGCTCAGGGGGTGAATGAAGCCGACGACCATGCCGGAGATCCACTGGATCTGGTGGGGGCCGGTGACCAGGGAATCATGTTCGGCTACGCCTGCAATGAAACCCCGGAACTGATGCCGCTACCCATCAGCCTTGCCCACAGATTGTCCCGACAGCTGGCGGAAGTACGCCACAACGGCTCCCTGAATTATCTGCTTCCCGATGGCAAAACTCAGGTGAGCGTGGTGTACGAAAACGACAAGCCTGTGGCGATCGACACCATCCTTGTCTCCACCCAGCACACAGCTGAAGTTGACGGTATCAGCGATGAACAAGGCATTCGCGACAGGATCACCGAGGACCTCTGGACTCACGTTGTCGAGCCCGCCACAGCAGATCTGGCACTGAAGCCCAGCCGGGAAACAACCAAGTATCTGGTGAACCCCACGGGCAAATTCGTGGTGGGCGGCCCCCAAGGCGATGCGGGGCTGACCGGGCGCAAAATCATCGTGGACACCTACGGCGGCTACGCCCGTCACGGAGGAGGCGCCTTCTCCGGTAAGGACCCCACCAAGGTGGACCGTTCAGCTGCCTACGCCGCTCGCTATGTAGCCAAATGCCTCGTAGCAGCTGGTCTCGCCGAACGAGCCGAAGTGCAGCTGAGCTACGCCATCGGAGTGGCCAAACCGGTGTCGATTCTGGTGGAATCCTTTGGAACCAGCCAGCTCAGCAACGACGCCCTCACAAGCCTGGTTCAGGAGCATTTCGATCTGCGTCCTGGCGCAATCATTGAGAGCTTCGAGCTGCGCAACCTTCCCCAGCAACGCGGCGGTCGTTTTTATCAGGACACGGCTGCCTATGGCCACTTCGGGCGCAATGACCTCAAGGCTCCCTGGGAAAACGTCGAGGCCAAAGCGGCAGAATTGCGCAAGGTCTGAGACGCCATGCTGCCTCTGGTGCTCGGCCTTGATCTGGGCACCAGCGGGGTGCGAGTGGCCGTACTGGACGCAACGGGACAGTTGCTTTACAGCTCCAGCACGACTTACGCCAGGGACCTCCGCCATGCGGAGGACTGGTCCAGGGCCTGTAGTGATCTGATAGTTGGCATACCGGAGACGTTGCGCAGCAAGCTGCGGGCCATGGCTGTGGACGGTACCTCAGGCACTTTGCTGGCCTGCCGGGCTGACGGCACTCCCATCGGGCAGGCACTGCTCTATTCGCAGGCGTGCCCCGAACAATCCAAGCTGCTGCGAGATCTGGTGCCTTCCACCAGCCCCGCAGCCAGCAGCAGCGGCAGCCTGGCCCGGGCATTGCGGCTTCTGAAAGAGATCCCCGGGTTGAATCTGCTGCGCCACCAGGCCGACTGGATCAACGGCTGGTTGCTGCAGGATTGGCAATGGGGAGAAGAGGGCAACAACCTGCGGCTGGGCTGGAACCCACAGCAGGGCGATTGGGATGGTGCAATCGCCCAACAGCGCTGGACTTCGGCACTACCCAGCATCAAACCCAGTGGAACGGTGCTGGGATGGATCAACGGTGACCTGGCGCTCGAACTGGGACTTCCCAGTGAGCTGAGGGTGGTAGCTGGAACAACCGACTCCAATGCAGCTGTTCTGGCAGCAGACCCTCATCAAGAGGATGGCGTCACCGTTTTGGGTACAACGCTTGTGATGAAGCGATTCACGACCAAGCCCATAGTCGGTCCCGGGATCACCAGCCATCGGGTGGGAGGGCGCTGGCTCTGCGGAGGGGCCTCCAATGCTGGAGCAGGGGTGCTGCGACACTTCTTCAGTGACAGCCAGCTGAAGGAACTGAGCCGCCAGATTGACCCAGAGAGTTCGAGCGGCCTGCAATACCTCCCTTTATCTGGCAAAGGCGAACGGTTTCCTGTGGACGATCCCGGCCTGATGCCAGTCTTGGAACCGAGGCCGGTGAGTGATGCCTTGTTTCTGCATGGGCTGTTTGAAGGGCTCGCAGCGATTGAGGCGCAAGGCTGGAAGCGCCTGCAAGAACTGGGTGCGGACCCACCCAAGCGGGTGATCAGCCTTGGGGGAGGGGCTCGCAATCCCCAGTGGCGTCGCCTGCGGGAACGCAGGCTGGGCTGCCCTGTGCGGAGCTGCACCTTGCCACCGGCCGCTGGTGTGGCAAGGCTGGCTTTGCAGGCCCTGCACACGGGAGAATCGGCACAGCAACACCGATGAGATGCCCACCAAACTGAGCGAAATTCTGGCGGTCGGGCTGTTTGTGGTCCTGGCGGGATACGTCGGATTCAGTGGCATCCGCCTCGGATTACTCCTCTGGCAACGGTTCGCCTGATCCAATTGCTGCAAGGATCAAACTGAGAACCAGTCATTGTCATGACCGCTGACCCCCTGAACGACGTCGTAAGCACACGGATCTGTCAACACATGAACGACGATCACGCCGAAGCGGTCTTGGCCTATGCACAGCATTACGGCGGCGTCAGTGAGCCGACGTCTGCCCGCATGTTGGCCGTGAAGCCGGATGCGATGGAAATCGAGGTGGATGGCAGCAACTTGAGCATCGCCTTCGATCACACCCTCACCGACAGTGAAGACGCCCATCGCACCCTGGTGGCGATGCTGCGGGCCATGCCCAAGAAAGAGGCCTGAGGGGAACGCTTCAGGCGAATCGACGCCAGCAA
>CAJWZN010000048.1 GCA_913050105.1 uncultured Synechococcus sp. | reverse complement strand
CCCCCTGATCCACCAGGTTCTTGCTGTAGGCATCCAGCACGAGGCCATAGCTCTCCAGCACATTCACCACCTGGAGCAGGTGATCGTTGGTATCGGCCAGCAACGGCGTATCGCTGAGCAGGCGCCGGATCAGCTCCTCTTGATCCGGCAAAATAGGTGGGCGTACAGCTGACGCTGATATGGGGGTCATGACAGATCTCCGTTAATCAGGCTGAGGCCGGTGGTTGCCGCTTCGCTGAGATTGGAGAGCAATCCAGGAGCCAGGCCCAGCACCAGAACACCGAGGCTCAGAGCGATCGCCGGAACCTGCTCACGCAAGGCGACACGGTCGAGGATACGGGGATTGACCACTTCACCGGGAGCAATGGCAAGCCTTCCAAAAAAGGCTCGATTCACCAGCAGAAGAAAGTAGACCGCCGTCAGCCCGGAGCCAACCATCGAGAGCAGGGTGGCGATGGGAAACGGCTGAAGAGTGCCGCGAAAGATCAAAAATTCTGAGATGAATCCAGCCATGCCCGGGAGGCCAGCACTCGCCATCACACCAACGATCATCAACGAACCTGTAAGCGGCAAGCCCCTCTGGGGATTGAGAAGACCACGGAGAACATTGAGATCGCGGGTGCCGGTGCGGACGTAGACCACACCAACCATCAGGAAAAGCACTCCCGAAATCAGCGCATGGCTCACCATCTGGAACAGGGCTCCCATCAGACCCAGAGGTGTTGCAGCAGCAGCAGCCAACAGCACGTAGCCCATATGGCCCACTGAGCTGTAGGCCACCATCCGCTTCATGTCTGTCTGAGCGATGGCAGCAAGAGAGCCATACAGCACTGAAATTGCAGCCCAGGCAGCCAGCCAGGGAGATGCCAACTGCCAGGCATCCGGGAAGAGACCCATGCAGAAGCGGAGAAGTCCATAGGTTCCAAGCTTCAGCAACACTCCGGCAAGCAACACCGACACCGGAGTGGATGCCTCGGTGTGGGCATCCGGAAGCCAGGTGTGAAAAGGAAACAGTGGAATCTTGATCCCGAAACCGATCAACAGAGCTCCCATCAGCAGCAGCTGGGCTGTCATCCCCATCTCCCCGGCCAGAACAGGTCGCAGGCTGAAATCAATGCTGTCGGTCACAAAGGCCAAACCAAGGAAGGCCGCAAGGATCAGCACACCAGACACGGCTGTGACGATCAGAAATTTCGTTGCGGCATAGGAACGGTTGGCTCCGCCCCAAATCGCAATGAGCAACCAGAGGGGAATCAGCTCCAGCTCGTAGAACAGGAAGAACAGCAGCAGGTTCTGTGCCAGGAACGCACCGTTCACGGCTCCACTGATCACCAGCAGCAGAGCGAAATAGATTCTTGGACGGTTCTCAATCTTGCGTGAGGCGATGGCGGCCACCAGACAGAGCACGCCATTCATCAGCACCAGAGGCAGCGACAGGCCATCCACCGCAAGGGCATAGTCCAGACCAATGGCATGCACCCAACGGGCCTGCTCCACCAGCTGCAGTGCTGAATCGGCCGCATCAAAGGGCAACAGAAGCGCAAAGCTGGCCACGGTCTGAACCGCAAGCACCACGATTGTGATCTCGCGCAGGCGCTCACTGGAGGGGGAACCTGGCCAGAGCACCAGCCCAAGGGCACCCAACAGTGGAATCAGAAGGAGAAGGGAGAGCAGCATCTCGGATGAATCAGGTGAGGAACCAGCTCACCGAGGTGAGGAAGAGAACAATGGCTACAAGCACCGTGAGCACATATGACTGGCTCTGACCGCTGACGCTGAGCTTGAGAGAGTCAGCACTGGAGAGGGAGAAACGGGCGACTCCGTTGAGCACTCCATCCACCACCCTGCGGTCAAACCAGTAAGCGAGACGGGAAAAGGCAGCCACCACATTGACGATGGTGAGGCGGTAGAAACGCTCTGTGTAGAAGTCGTAGGCGAGAAGGTCCTGCCACCAGCGCAGCACTGGGTTGAGTGAACGGGACCAGGCCTTGCTCAGAGGCAGAAGCGCACCAACCACAAGACCCACCAGGCCACTGGACACCACCAGGGCAGCCGCCCAAAGAGGGAATGCCAGCAATCCCTCCAACGATTCGAGACGTAGCAGCATCAGTGGAGTGATCAACACGATCACGGAGAGGGCCACCATCGGCAGGGCCATCTGCCAGTTCACCTCAGCTGCGCGCCGCGACTTAATCAGCGAGCTGCCCATGAAAACGTGGCGGAACACCCGAACCAATCCAAGGGCTGTAAGGGCATTGGTGAGCAGGAAAATGGCCATGTAAGGCACCGATCGCACGCTGAGAAGTTCGATCGACTGCGCCAGGGCCAGAAATCCACCCAAGGGCAGGAATCCCACCAGACCGGCCCCTCCAACGAGGAACGCAGTTGTCGTTGCTGGCATCCGGCTGCCGAGACCACCAAGCTCCGTGATGTCCTGACAGTTGGTGGAGGCAATCACTCCACCGATGCTCATCGAGAGCAACGCCTTCGAAACGGCATGGGTGAACAACAGCAATAACGCGAGCACTGGGATCTGCAGTGCAATGGCAATGAAAACCAGACCCAGTTGGGCGGTGGTCGAATACGACAGGGTGCGTTTGATGTCGACCTGGGCCAGTGCCACCAGCGACCCACCGATCGCACTGATGCTGCCGATCACCAGCATCACACCGATGGCAATGGGCGAGAGCTGCAAAATCGGCATCACCTTGAGAAGCACGATCGCTCCGCAGGTCACCACCACCGAGTTACGAAGAATCGAGGCCGGGTTTGGCCCCTCCATCGCTTCATCAAGCCAGAGGTGCATCGGAAACTGAGCACACTTGCCCGTTGGGCCGGCAATCAAGCCGAGGCATAGGAGAGTGGTCGCCAAGGGCGAAAGGCGGTCCTCCGCAGCCCATGCATAAAGGTCGTTGAAACCCATCACACCGGAGTAGGCGCAGAGAGCGACCACCCCCATCAGCAGAAGCACATCACCAACCCTCTTGGTGAGGAAGGCATCTCGTGCCGCGGTGACCACTAAGGGCTGGGCATACCAGAAGCCAACCAGCAGATAGGTCGACAAGGTGAGCATTTCAAGCAGGAAATAGCTCTGAAACAGAGAGTCGCTGAGCACCACGCCGCTCATGGCGCCCTCAAAAAAACCGAGCAGGGCAAAGAAGCGGGCCAGAGCCCATTCCTTGTCCATGTATCCAAGGGAATACACCTGGGACAGCAGGCTGAGACCCGTGATCAGCTCCAGGGCCACCAGATTGGTAAGAGACAGGCTGAAACTGATGTTGAGCTCCAGATCAGCCACGGTGAGCCAGGGGAAAGCCAGATCCGCAGGGCCGAACTGGATCACCTGCTGAAAAATGAGGCTGCCGTGGGCAAAGGCCACGAGGGTCAACAGGATGTTGAGGTAGGCAGCGGGCCGATGGGCATCCCGGCGAAAGGCTCCACAGGCCCATGGCATGGACACCAACATCCCGGCAAATCCGTAGAGCGGGATCAGCCAGGCAGTCTGGATAGGAAGCGAGAGCTCCGAAGTCAAAACGGCGAGCGGGATGGGGATCGGGCTGGTCGTTGAACAGCGGCAGAATCTAAGAGCCGGAACCGGCTTGATAGGTTCTTTGTGAACCGATCTCGTGCCGCCGTCGTGGTCTGATCAAAGGCGACGTACTGCACCGCTGCTAGCCAGGGCAGGCTCAACTTCCTCGTTGGGGCGGGCAATGATGTGGGCTGCCACAAGGCCGTCGCCGACGCGCTCACAGGCATCAGCACCGGCCCGAACAGCAGCGTTAACAGCACCTGTTTCACCGCGGACCATCACAGTGACGTAACCACCGCCAACGAATTCACTGCAAATCAGCGTTACTTCCGCTGCCTTCGTCATGGCATCCGCAGCCTCGATGGCAGGAACCATTCCGCGCGTTTCGATCATGCCGAGTGCAATGCCCTGAACTGAAGGTGCAGGTGATGCAGGCGTGGGCAGCGATTTGGCTGCACCGGTGGAGCCACCTCCGGAAGAGGAACCAGACCTGGTGGTGCTTCCTGAGGTCGATCCGCTGCTGGGAGCTGGCGTGGCCACAGGTTTCACATCAACCGTTTTGTTGGCAGCCGCACTGCTGCTGCGGGTCGTTCGACGGCTGGGAGTGGGAGAGGGAGTGGCCATGGTGAGAAAGAAAGTGGAAACGGAACGGAAACGGCGGTGGGTGGGGAAATTCCCTATCCGTCCGGATTCCAGAAATCGATGATGCCCCCGATGGTCAGATCGGTGAGCACGGTGCTGTCCGGGCAGGCATGCCGGGCGGCGGAGCCGCTGGCCGTAAACACCCAGTTGCCCTCGCGGGCACCAACAGGATCCACAGCCACGAGCTTCTTGCCCTTGTTGTTCTGGAGAATGCGCAGGTGCATGTGATCCAACCCGGCAACCCGGTAGGAGCAGACCAGCGTTCCCATGACCTGCATGATCTCCATCAGCCTTTTGCACCTCTGCTTGGAGTGCTCGGGGACGGAGATGGAGCCGGCGCGGCGGCTTTGGGTGGGTCTGGTTCCCAGTGATCAATGATTCCCACAATGGTGAGGTCACTGGGATACGACTTGCTGCCGGCCGCCTCACGGGCGGCAGAGCTGCTCACGCAGATCACCCAGTCGCCTGGCTTGGCGCCAACGGCATCGACTGCAACCTTTTTGGTACTGCCATCCAGAACCACCTGGAGATGCTTGTGCTCGAAATCGGGAATTCGATTTGTGGAGACGAGCGGCTTGATGACCTTGACGATGAGCATGATCAGTGACCCTCCTGGATCGGTGGGGCGAGGGTGGAACCGACAACCTCTGCCGGAGCCGTCTGATTACGGTCTCGGATGGTGAGGCAAGTGTGCAGCAAACCTTCGTTCACCAGATCGGCATAACGACTGGCGATGGCCTGGTTCACCCGATGGCAGTCGGCGATGGCCCGATCGCGGGCCCCGGGGACCCGGCCGGAGTAGTCGAATCGGACCACAACAGGAATCGGCAAATCCCTGGCAACGTTGAGACCCTTGAAGATCTTCACTCCCACATCAAGGTCTGGAGCGCCTTCTTCAACAGTGTCGAGATGGGCGAAATAAGTGAGGTTGCGCAGATGCACCTCTTTGAAACCGATACCCACTCCGATGAAGCGTTCGGCATGGCCGGCATCGGGATAAGGAGCGCCGTGCAGCTCCTGCACGTAGTCGATCTGTGAGCAGTTGTTCGCAAGCAGGCGGGTGATGAACGTCACCATGCCCGGATCCATGGCGGCTGGAGCAGCGGACTCCACCGCTTCTGCGATCTGAGCCATGGCCTGGTCAGCGGTCATCGTGGCCGTTGCGGAATGGAGCTCCTTGGCACACAGCCAACGGTCCAAGACCATTTCACTGTCGCGGGATGGCGGGTGAACGCGAATGGCATCGGTATCGGTGTCGAGCCCGATCAACAGCAGATCAACGGATGCACCACAGCAGAAGCTGTTTTCCACGGCTTCGCGAAAATCAAGCAGTCGCTGATGGCCGGCGGAGGCAGCTAATTCGTCGTTGCTTCCGTGCGCGGCACACCCCTGGTGCTCAGGATCAAGAGAGCTGAAGTGGTAAGTGACCACCTTCAGGTAGCGCGTCGGTTCCGACGCGGGATTGGGCGTGCCCTCGCGGTGCCGACGATGCTCCGTCTTCACCCAGCGATTGACAGTGTTTTCCACATCAAACATCGCCCCGGCGTGGGAGCGACGACGCACCGCGCTGAAAGGGATCCGGAGGGCGTAAGCAACGGTGTGAGCTAGACGTCCGTCGGCGCAGGGACTGACATCCAACAAATGAATGCCGCAATCGAGCAGGAACTGTTCGAACTCCAGTGCCGCAGGGCTGCTGGACGAGCCGCCCAGAGGGTCGTCCTGGAAAAAGCGATCACTGAACAACCGGTGGCTTTCAAACACACACCAGGCGAACAGAGCCCTCATGTCCAGAGGTCGCACCCACGCTTTCTGAAGGATGTATTCAGGAAGATCAAAACCGAGTTCGGTACGGGCCAGCCGCTGCGCCTGCTCGATGAAATCAGGCTCATGCTGGAGCACTGAAACCTGCTTCAGCAGCGGAACGATGCGGTCAAAACGACCTTTGACCTGTTCTTCGTAATCCCGCAGGCATGCATTGGCTCCGGCATTGGTCAGAGGATGTTGTCGGTGAGTTATCGGAAGAGACGACCGACTCAGATTGAACGTGGCTTTCTGACTGGATGCTTTGTTGCGACGCACCCATCCGGGCTGTGTGCGAGCAGGCTCAGGACGACGCCCGTCGGCGAGGGTGCGAATACGACCAGCGGACACACTGCCCAGAGAAAGGGTCGCCGCCTTGCCGGATGTGGTGAGTGCCCTGCGCCGCTCGAGGGCAGCACCTCGGGTGCTGACCTCGACGGGGGAAACTTCTGTGAGGGTGTCTGCAGGCGCGGAAGCGGTGTGTTCCTGCTGCAATTGACGACGAGTGGGAGCGGTGGGTGTCGAAACACCACCGCGACGGGTCGACATGGTGGTGCGCACCATCAGACGATCAGCCCCTTGCGCCGCCGGAGACGGTGATCAGGGAACCCTTTTCGGTGTTGCCACTCGAACCGGTGACCGGGCTCACAGGCCATTCAGACTCCTCGTTGCGCTTGCGCTCGTAGGGAGACATGGCGCTCATCGGACCAGGCCGGGTTGGATTGCGACGGCGAGCAGAGACACCCTCAGTACCGGTGACATGGTCACCTCGATCCCAGTCATCACCTGTGACTTTCCTGGATGAACCCTCACCGGTCACGCGGGACGCGGGAGTATCTGTGGGCTCGCTGACCACGGCAACGGTGGGCTGAAAGTGGCGTTGCTGGCTGTTTTGGAATTCCCGGTTATCGAAGCGGAATTGTTCGGTACCAGTCACCTTGCCGCCAGCCATGTCAAAAGGGCCGGTGATGCGATTCCCCTGTTCGTAGGACGTACCTGTCACACCCGAACGGATGTCGCGCTGCTCCTGGGCAGCACGGGCTGGGGAAACGACGCTGAACCGAGTCCATGGAGCACTTTCAGGGGATACACCGTGTGTATCGGTGCCAGCTGGAGCATCAGCACCACAGGCCGCGGCCAGTTGATCAGCGCCGACGTAAGGCGTGCCGGTGACCGCTTCACAAGCTCCTCGCTTATCTCCGGTCATGACGCCGCCGACACCGGGTTGAATGCCCGTCATTGCAGCTGAAGGTGTACCCGGACGCACTGGTGTGCGCTCGCGAATGGCCTGAACCGCAGGGGTTCCACAGTGTTGGCCGGCCTGCTCAAGGCCTGCATAAGGGGTGCCGGTCACGGCCTGGCAGCTGCCGGGCTCATCTCCTGTGACACGTTCAGAGCGGCCGGTGCGGGTACCGCTCACCACCTGATTTCTGTTGGTGATGCTGAAACCGACCTTGGCGGCCTCGGGCTCGGTCTTGGAACCGCAAAAAGCGTTGACTTGCTCAGCACTCACGTACTGATCGCCCGTCACACGATGGCAGGAACCGTATTCATCGCCGGTCACTGCCGAGGAGCGACCCACCATTGTGCCGGTGACTCCGGTGCCGGAAAGTGTGGCCGATACACCGACCTTTGCTGCAGGTCGGCCGTCAGGCAGGGGGTCCGAGCCCAGATACTGATCGCCGGTGAGGTTGCGGTTGGCACCCGCTTCGTCGCCGGTGACGCTGGAGGAGCGACCCACCATCACACCGCTGACTGGACGGCCCTGTTGGGTGAGGCTGTGACCAACCTTGCGAGGTGAGGCGGAACCACCACCGCAGTAAGCAGCCGATTGATTGGCCGAGATGTATTCGGTACCGGTGACGGACTTGCAGGTGCCGGGCTCATCGCCGGTGACCTTTTCAGAGCGTCCAACTTCGTTGCCGGTGACGCGATTGCCATGGCTGGTGGCCGTGACTCGAACCTTCGCGGGTGTTGTTGGCTCAGGAGCGGATTGACAGAAGGTCTGGAAGACCTCGGCACCCAGATATTCCGTACCTGTGATGGAACGGCAGGTGCTCGCCTCGTTACCGGTGGTTTTGACCGAACGGTTGGCCTGGGTACCGGTGACTGTTTGACCTGAAGTGGTGGTGCTTTCACCAACCTTCCAATGGGCATCAGCCGCGGCAGCAGCCTGCTTTGCACCGTGGCGATTCGGACCACTGGGACGGGTCACACCAGCGCTCTGCTTGTTGCGGGCGCCGGCCTTGGCCCGCAGTTCACGCACCTGTTGAGCGAGTTCACGGCTGGTGAGATCAGGATTGGCCTGACGTGCCACAGCTGCGGCACTTGTGGGCTGCTTACCGGCGGTTTTGCCGTGTTTAGCCATCGCATCACGTCGGGCCAGAACCAGCGCACGACTGGGGTTCTCGATGGAACGGCGTTTGGGTGTCGCGGAGCGTCGCTCGCTTCGACCGGTCAACTGAAGCATCGGGGCAGAACGGGAAGACGACTGGGTTGTCTCAGCTGCACCCTTGCCACCGCAACCGCAATCCTTGGAGTCGGCAGCAACCGGAGCCGTGGCAGGTTTCGACTGCTTCGCCACTTCAGAACGGTTGCGATCCTTGCTTGTATCGGCGATTTTGCCGCGACGGGACAGAGCCTCGCGGCGAGCCAGAACAAGATCCCGGCTGGGGTCGCGCTTCTGCTTGACCTGAGACCGGACGGGCCCAGCGGACGCAGTCAGGCTCGCTGTGCGTCGCGGGGAAACAGCGACGGGAGCGGCTTGCACCGCCACATCAACCTCGTCGCCATTGGCGTTGGTGCGCGTCGCTCTTGCATCCGAGGCTGTACGCACACGATTGGCGCCGGCACTAACGGCTACAGAGGCTTTCTTACCGGAAGTGGTCAGCGCCTTACGGCGTTCAAGTGCGAGTTCGCGACTGGAGAGTCTTGCCATGTCCGCCCGAGGATGTCGACGTGAATTGAAGGGACACCAGTCCCTTCGAAAAAAACTTGAGCCCTGATTAGGTCAGGGCTCGGAACCAATTGATCCGAAGATCAGCGGCCTTCGAAGACCACGAAGCAAGCACCCTGGCTTTGGGTGTAGGCGTCGTAACCAACGATGCGAACGTGATGGTCGGGGTAAGCGCGATGGCAAGCCTCGAGCTCGCTGACCACAACGTTGAGATCCTTCTCACCGAAGAAAGGCAGCTTCCAATAAGACCAGTAAATGGCCATGGAGTTGCTGGGATGGACGTGCTCGACGAGCGGGCTCCAACCCTGGGCAATGATGTACGCGATCTGGTCGTAGATCTCGTCCTGGGTCATCGGCGGAAGAAAGCCGAAGGTCTCCAGGGTGGCGACTGTTTGATAGTCACCCACGGTGCTCTGGAAAGGCATGGGGGTCCTGGTTTGTAAGAACGGTTGTGGCCGGTTGGATCAACCGGCCGTTGAATCGATCAGTTCTGAACGTCGAGCTTGTCGACAGTGTCGAACTCGAACTTGATCTCTTTCCAGGTCTCGAGAGCGATCGCCAGCTCAGGGCTGTGCTTACCGGCTTCCATGA
>CAJWZN010000047.1 GCA_913050105.1 uncultured Synechococcus sp. | reverse complement strand
GTGGATGCGGCATATCCATGCAGCCAGCGATTGATGCGCTGACGCTGCGCAGGTGGAATCTCTTCAAGCAGCTGTGACAGTTCTTCTGCCCCCATTCGCTGCAATGCGCGCACATCCACATGCCAGAGGGCCTCAGCCTCACGGATCAGGCGAGCCCAGGTGCGTGCCTGTTGCCAGTGGCGCAATCGCGTCTGCGGCAGATGGTGCTGTTTATGAATGAAAACCGCCATGAGATCACCCTGATACGCATGGGTCGAGTCCCGGCAAAACAACGCAGTAGCTTCGGAGAGCTGAAGAAAAGAGCAGCATCGCCGACTCAGTTCGAGTGATGTTCTGCTCTGTCATCAGGACAGATGTCCACCGCAACGACGGGGAAACTCAGTTCAGCGCATTCCCGTTCGCTCAGGCGACGCGTCCATGCGCCCTTGATCGGATCATTCCAACGAAAACCGGCCTCCTTGGCTTGATGGCGCTCCTCAAATGAGACCCGCGCCCGCACCAGACGACGGGGCTCCAAGCCCCGTTTCAACAGAAGTTCCAGATCATCACAGCGCGCAAAAACTTCGGCGAGGTAAATGCAATCGGTCAGAGCCCGATGGGCTGCCCAGACCGGCACGCCATACGCCAGTGCCAGATCACGCACCGAAGGTCGTGAGCGCAGTTGGCGATCAGCAGGCCAGCGGATGTCCTCCATCGAACAAAGCCAGGGGGTGGCGACAGGCGGGAGGGCTCCCCGGCCGAACCACTGCCGATCAAAGGCAGCGTTATGAGCCACCAGAACATCAGCCGCGGCCACCAGGTGCTGGAACCAATTCAGCCCTTCAGACCATGGCTGGGGAAGCCTGGTCACAGCCGCAGGGATGCGATTGATCGCTTCTGCCGCATTGGTGTCCACCGGCAACAGGAATGATTGCTGCGCCAGTACCGAGCGGGAGGCCACATCGAAAAGAATTGCGCCCACCTCCAGGCAGGCATGGGCGGCGGGGTCCAGTCCGCTGGTTTCGGTGTCCAGAATCAGAAGTGATTTGGGGCCTGAATCAGGAACAGCTCCTGGCTCCGGCGCAGGAACAGCCTCAGTCGCTGCAGTGAGCGGAGATGTTTCGGCTGGCTGAGCGGTTGGGGGCGACATTGAGAAATCCCCAAGCAGATCAAGCTGATTCCCCATGCCGGCTCCCATGGACTCCCCCAAATTCTCACGTCCACTGCAAGGCCTGAGTACCTAGGGTTAAATCGCTTTTGTGCACTGGGATGGCAATCGGCATCGGTGACTCTCTTCCGGACTTCAACCTGGAGGATCAGAACGGTGAAATGAGGTCTTCCGCTGATGTGCGGGGCCGCTGGCTGGTGTTGTTTTTCTACCCGAAGGACGACACACCCGGTTGCACCGCTGAAGCCTGCAGCTTTCGGGACAACGCAGATTCATTCAAAGAGCTCAATGCGGAAATTTGGGGGATCAGCGGAGATGACGGTGTAAGCCATCGGCGGTTTGCAACGCGCCACAACCTCAGCTTTCCGTTACTGAGCGATCACAACAACACGTTGCGTCGCAGCATGGGGGTTCCCAAGGCGCTTGGCCTGCTTCCAGGACGGGTGACCTACGTCGTGGATGGAGATGGGGTGATCCGCCACGTTTTCAGCAACTTGCTGGACGGTCCGGCCCATGTGCGAGAAGCACAACGGGTGATCAGCGAACTGCAGGGCTAAGCCATGCCGACATGGCGGCAGATCGGCGCGATCTGGGAGCTGAAGCCAGCTGAACCCTCGGGCCAGATCGACTTCATCGGTGGTAGCTATTTAGCTGCCACACCACAGGTCAGCTACCGCAGACTGCTCGAGGATCTTGCGGCCATGGGGCTCGTGGTCCATGCCTGGTCCTACGTGCCGGGATTCGACCATCAGTCCCAGGCTCGAAATGCCTGGAGCGATTTTCGTGAAGCACGGCGTCGACTGGAAGAACGGTATGGCCCCCTGCCAACACCATTACGGGTTGGCCACAGCCTTGGCTGCAAGCTCCATCTGCTGGCACCCGACGGAGGCCGGGGCTGTCGAGGTCTCGTCTCCCTGTGTTTCAACAACTTCCAGGCAGATCGTTCTATTCCGCTGCTGGGGGAACTGGCACCACGCCTTGGTGTTGAGACGGAATTCAGCCCTGACCCCAAGGAAACATTGCGGCTGATCCGTCGTCATTACATCCAGGAACGCAACCTGGTGATTCGGTTCGGCCGCGATGAACTCGACCAGAGCCCGGAGCTGCTGGAGAACCTGAAGAGCCGTTCTCTCGACAACAGCGAAGAGCTGCATCTCCCCGGAGATCACCTCACACCGGCCAGTGCTGGACTGCGAAGGAGTTTGCTGGGGAGCTGGGCGGATGATCCAAAACGGGTTGAAGCCACCCGGAAGATCACATCAGTCATCTCGAACTGGGCCCGATAAAGCTCAGCTCAGAGTTGAGTTGCACATGCAATCCTGGAACCGCTGCAGCTGTTGAGCGGAGGCGGCGGAGTGAGAGCCAGCGACTGACGCTTGTGATCCCGAATGCGACGCAGTTCCTTGAGGTTCACGTCGTAGAAGGTGCGCAGCTTGGTGTAGGTCTTCACCGGCTGACCGTAGTAACTGCGACCCGCCAAGGTGGGGAAAGAAGCCCACTCCGGCGCCAACATTGCCGTCAACACCGGCGTGAGCGAACCGGCATCGGTGAGACCGAGGGCTTTGCGGCGCTGAACTAGAAAAAGTGCTCCTTGATCCTGCGCTTCGGGGCCGAAACCGCGAACGGCGATGTGGCGCTGCACCATATTCCAGGTGAACGGCATGAATTGGTAAGCACCCGCTGCTGCACTCGCATAACGGGAGCTGTAGATGACGCGGTTGGGATGACGATCCATCGACGGCATCAGCCCGCCGCCGAACATCACTCGATAACCAACATCAAAGCCACCCTTCCAGGTTCCTTCAGCAAAACGGATGGTGTTGAGCAGGGCACGCCGCTCGGGGGTGATGACGTAGGGAATGAACCGGGTCGGTGCCTCATTCGGACTGCTCAGCAGCTGCGAACGGGTATTGGGGGGAAGGAAAGCCGATGAAGCCGGCTGAGGAAGGCAGGCAATCATGGATCCAGCAATGACTGCAGCAACTAGGTTTCTGCGCCCTGTCAATGCAATGGAATCCATAAAAAAGGCTTCTAATTGAATGTTGAATCTGCAATTGAGAGGGAAACTATTCCCTCTTGGGAGCAAAAGAATACCTTTTTGCCATGGGGAGAATGTGCCGGAAGAGACAAGAAACGCAATGGGTTACTATGCCGATCAAAAAATCGTCCACTGCCACATCGAGTGAGAGATGTTTCCTGGGGAAATATTTTTTAGAAGTGATCAGTCGGCGTGCCGCTCGGCCAATTCGATCAGACAGGCAGCCGCCTGAAGAGCACCATTCGCAGGCAGGGGGGGCTCCTTCGGAACCTCCAAGGGTTGATCGAGCTGCCAGTCACCCGTCTCCAGCTGCCATCTGCTCAACAGGCGATGGCGACCATGGTTCTTCAACCCCGCCAGCAGGGCGTCCACTTCGGCAAAGCCATGGCGTTCCACCACATGGAGGCCAACGTCCAGCGCCATGGCTTCGCTGAACGTGCTGAATCCAGGTTTGCCCAGATGGCGCACGCAATAGGGAAAAGCATCGAGAGGGCGTAGGCCCTTCGGCAGCAACATGAGGTTGGGCACCTGCTCCAACACGTCGCGATCGTTCGGATGAACCGGTTCCGCCATCAGGAATCCCAGATCCGGCCAGTGGGCAAACAACTGCGCAGACAACCGCAGACCCATTCCACCGAAGCCCACCTGCACCCATGGCCGATCAGAGGCTCTGAGGCTGTCGATCAGCTTCAGCGGCAGAGGTCTGGGCTCACTGCAGACCAAGCCCAGGGATTGCTCCTCCAATCCCCAGTCCATCGGGAGATCGAAGGGGCAGCGCAACAGAAACAGGCCACTGGCGTAGGCCGAGCGTGCACGCTCCACGTGATCGAGAAAGGCTTCACCAAACGGCCGATAGATATCGTCCCAACCGAAGTTGCTCATCCAGACCAGAGGCGCATCCAGCGCGTTCGCCAGCTGAGCTGCTGCCGGTGGAACATCAGCAAGCAACAGCGTTGGCTCTCTCCAGGAGCGGATCCAGTCGACCTCCCGCCTGAGCAGATCGGGCAAATCCTCATCCAGCTGTGCCAACGCATGCAGAGTGGCCGCCGGATCGGATGCCAGGGCATCGGCCTGGATCACCCCCACATCCCATCGACAACGTCGCTGCAGGATTGCCTGATCGTTCAGCAGTGTCGTCAGGAAACTCGGCTCGATGGCTGAACTCATCACGAGCGTCCAGTCAGGGCGCAGCTGGCGGAGCTGCTGAAGCACAGCCGCATCCCTTGCCGCATGGCCAAATCCATGGCTGCTGCTGCAGGCGTAGATCAACACGCCAGAAACTCATTGTCCGGGAGAAGCTCCTCGTGAACGAGCGTTCCGTCCGGTTGATACCAACGGTGACTCAGGTGCGAGAGCCGCCTACCGCTGAATTCGGCCCAGGACAGATGCAGAAGGGTCTCCCCCTGATCGTTCACACCGCTGCGGGGAACGCAGGCAGCATTCACGTAGGCAATCCCACGCCGATCCCGCATCAGGCTGGTGCGCAGGCCAGAGCCCCGCTTGAGTTGGTGATGCATGTGGCCGAAGATGACGAGATCGGGCACGCGTGTGCGAGCGATGCGATCAAGTGCCAGAGCCAGATCCTGATCGCCCCAGTCCACTGCTGGAATCTTCCAGTCCCGACCGCAGGGGCTTGAGGGATCAGAGCCGAGGCCGCTGGGGCCGCAATGGGCCATGAGCACAAGCGGTTGTTCCGCCGGAACAAGGGCCGCGGCCGCCACAATCCTTTCAGCGGATTGTTCCAGGGTGACTGGTCCGTAAACCGCTTCCACCGCCTGCGAAAGGTAATAACCACCCCCGGAACTGCAGGGACGTCCACCAACCACCGAGAGCGGCAGCGGATCGAGGTCGAGACGACCCCACCCGCAATCCACATCTTTCACCAGCGCCAATTGCTGGCGCAGCAGCTCTCCACTGCGATCCCGGCCCCGGTCATGGTTGCCCAGAATCAGCGCCAAGGGGAAGGGCAACTGCCGCAGGCGACGGGTGAGACGGAGATCCCCATCGCTGAGATCTCCCACAAACAAAACAGCGTCCGGTTGAAGCCGTTCCAGCAGCTCCTCATCCGCTTTGCCCCAGGCGCCGTGAAGGTCTCCAGCGATGGCGAGATGAAGATCGGTCAGAGCCGATGCCTAGGCTGTCGCCATCCTGCCCGGTCCTGACCCCGATGAGCGCTGACACAGCCCTTGTGGAAGCGATCGAGCGACTGAAGCGGGAACGCAATGCCGTGGTGCTGGCGCACTACTACCAGGAGCCTGAAATCCAGGACATCGCTGATTTCATCGGTGACTCGCTCGAGTTGTCCCGCAAGGCAGCAAACACCGATGCCGATGTGATCGCCTTCTGCGGTGTCCACTTCATGGCGGAAACCGCCAAGATTCTCTGCCCCGAAAAAACCGTCGTGCTGCCGGACTTCGATGCCGGCTGCTCACTGGCGGATGACTGCCCTGCCGATGAATTCGCCGACTTCCGAGCTCGGCATCCCGATCATCTGGTGGTGAGTTACATCAACTGCACTGCAGCAGTGAAAGCCCAGAGTGACCTGATCTGCACCAGCAGCAACGCTGTTGATCTGGTCCGTCAGCTACCCGCGGACCGACCGGTGCTGTTCGCGCCGGATCGCAACCTCGGACGCTGGGTTCAACGTCACAGCGGGCGGGACCTGACGCTGTGGCCAGGACGCTGCTCGGTGCACGAGGCCTTCAGCGAAGAGGCTCTGCTGCAGTTGAAACTGGAGCACCCGGAGGCGGAGGTGATCGCGCATCCGGAGTGCGAAGAAAACCTGCTTGATCTGGCTGACTTCATTGGCTCCACAAGCAAGCTGCTCAACCACACGGAAATGAGCTCAGCGAACAGCTTCATTGTTCTCACCGAGCCTGGGATCCTTCACCAGATGAAGCAGCGCGTCCCTGACAAGGCACTGATGGACGTACCGGGCATCGATGGCTGCAGCTGTAATGCCTGCCCCCACATGCGCCTGAACACGTTGGAGAAACTGCGTGACTGCCTTGACACTCTGGAGCCGGCCATCGAAATGGAGGAATCGATACGGGTGCGAGCCCTGGCGCCGATCGAGCGGATGCTGGCCATGAGCCGCTGAAGAGCAGCTGTGGCTCAGTCGTCGTCGTAACCGTCGTCGTAGACGTCGTTAAAGCGCTCAACCCCCGCTTCCTTGAACTGGAAATGCCGCTGAGCATCCCGTGGAGGACGCGACCCCACATCAGCCCAGGATTCGCGAAAATCGCTGTCCTCTTCGGGATGCATGTTGAACGCGGCGTCTGAACGAATGCTGACAGTCCGACCGTGATTGAACACACGCCCCAGGGTCTGTACTGCAGAGCAGCCGACGCATGGATCGATCCCTGGCGTCCCGTACCTCGAGCCCTCATCACCCATGCCCATGCCGACCATGCACGTGCAGGTTGCGGGGAGTACTGGGCCATTGATCGAAGTGAAGGCGTTCTGCGTCAGCGCCTTGGACAGGACATCACCTTCCACCCGGTGCACTACGGCGAAAACATCTGGCTGGGGCAGTGCAAGGTGTCATTCCACAGCGCAGGACATGTGCTCGGATCAGCCCAGATCCGCCTGGAGGCGGATGGAGAAGTCTGGGTTGTCAGCGGCGATTACAAACGCGACAACGACCCCAGTTGTGATCCGTTCGAACCGGTTCGTTGCGATGTTCTGATCACCGAGGCGACCTTCGGACTGCCGATTTACCGCTGGCAATCCGGGGATTGTGTGGCCCGCGAGATTCGCGACTGGTGGCAGGGGGACCGAAACCGCCCATCGTTGCTGTTCTGTTATGCCTTCGGCAAAGCGCAACGCCTGCTGGCGGAACTGCAGGCGATCGGCGTGGATGAGGAGGTGCTTCTCCACGGAGCCGTGGAAACCGTGACGCGCCACTACCGAGACGCCGGAGTGCCGATGACCCCCAGCCGTCCGGTGAGCGAACTTTCTCGCAAAGAAACGCTGGCGGGACGACTGGTGCTGGCGCCGCCTTCGGCGCACCGATCCAGCTGGATGAGACGGTTCAAGACCCCTCAAACAGGGTTCGCCTCTGGCTGGATGGCCGTGCGTGGAGCCCGGCGTCGCAGGGGTTACGAACGGGGTTTTGTGCTGAGCGACCATGCCGACTGGGCAGGGCTGCTCCGAACCGTTCGTGAATCCGGGGCAAAAAAGGTCTACGTCACCCACGGCCAGAGTGACGTCCTTGCGCGCTATCTCAAGGAGTCGGAGGGGATTGATGCCGAACCCTTGGAGACCCTGTTCGAAGGTGAGTCGGACTGAGACCGACTGACTCAGAACGTGCCGATGCCCTCGGGCAGATCCGGCAGATTCAGGTTGGCCTCGCGACCTTCGATCGCTGCGGTGAGTGATTCGATCATCGTGGTGTTGCCACTGTCCTTGATGGCCACCAAAGCCTGTTCCAAGCGGCGACGACGATTGGATGGATCATCACGAGCATCACCGGCTGCAGGCGTGATTGCTGAAGCTGCAACGGGCGTTGTTGAGCGGATGCTGTCGAGTTGAGACGAGAGGTTCTCCCAGAGCAGACCCATGCCGAGCAGCTTTCAAATATCAACTTTGAGCATCTCGAAGCTGATCTTCCCCGCGGTCAGGCCCTGGCAAACCAACACAAATGTTCGTTTCTGCGCAGCTGTCACCAGCTTCGGTACACGACTCTGCCCATCAGTTCCCGCAGAGCACGCGAACTGTCATCGAGGCCACGAGTCGATGGGATCCACATCAACGGATCCCGCGCGATGGCACCTCCCCAGACAGCTCGGGCCTGGAAATCCACCGGAAACGGCAGAACCTTCATTCCCTGCCGCTCGAACAGGCGCTGGGCCCGGCGCATGTGGAAGGCACTGGTCACCAGCAACACCCGCGGGGAAGCATCGAGTAGCAGCGCTCGAATCGCGGAGGCCTCTTCGGCCGTGTTGCGCACCGGTGGGGTTGATTCCAGTGCCCCCAGAGGAACTCCAAGGGCCAAAGCCTCACGGCGATACAACTCTCCTTCGGGGGGCAGACCGGCCTGAAAGGGGTTCTGTCCTCCCGTGAACAGCAGGCGTGGAGCGCGTCCGGTTCGGTACAGATCGATCCCAGCGAGGAAACGATCCGGGTCATGCCATTCACTGATCCTGGAAACGCCAGGCGCTGCATGGCGGCCACCGCTCAGCACAACGATGGCGTCGGCCTGGGGAGCATCCGCAGGCGATCGACGCTGCCATGGACGCTCCACCAAGCGCCAGAGCATCTGTGACACCAGCCCCGTGCTGAACAACCAAAGCAGCAAAAAAGCGATGCCAACCGGCCTACGACGCCGGCGGATCAAACCCAGCAGAAGCAACAGCAGCACCAGCCCCAGTGGAAGCACCAGCAGGGGCAGCAATTTGGAGAGAAGAAAAGCGACCACGCCAAAGAGCCAAGCTGCTGGCCAGGATGACGCCTGTTCATCCGGCGCCATGGAGGCCTTCCAGGCCCTGTTCGATCAACTGGATCGCGTCACCGGGACTCGCGCGAAGGTTGCCGCGCTTGTGGATCACTTCCGTGAGGCCGATCCGGAAGATGCCGCATGGGCCCTGACCCTGCTTCTGGGAAAGCGGCGGCGGCGGCTGATCACCGGACGGCGCCTACGGGAGATTCTTCGTGATCGCGGTGGACTGTCCGACTGGTTGATTGATGACTGCCATGGGCAGGTGGGGGACTCCGCGGAGACGATCACCCTGCTCTGGCCTGCAGTGATGCAGAACCTTGCTCCCGTGGAGGCAGCCCTGCCTCAGATCTCAACGGACCGACCACTGCACTGGTGGATGGAGACCTTGCTGCCAGCGATCAGCGGCCTGCCGGATGAGGATCAGAGCGACGCCATGCTTGCTCTGTGGCAGGCCGTGCCCATCGAACAGCACTTCATGGTCAACAAACTGCTGACCGGAGGATTTCGAGTTGGGGTTTCCACGGGGCTGATCAGCCGGGCCGTGGCCCAGGCCTTTGCATTGGACGAGAACCTTGTGGTGCAGCGGCTGATGGGTGGCTTCGAACCATCAGCACTGCGATTTCAGCAGCTCACAGCTCCCGAGGATGCGGAAGAACGCCGCTCCAGCAGCACCCCTTATCCCTTTTTTCTGGCCAGCCCACTCGATCCGGACCGCCTGCATGAAACCAACCCCGGTGATTGGCAAGTGGAGTGGAAATGGGATGGAATCCGCGGCCAGTTGATCCGTCGCGGCAGTGGGATCTATCTGTGGAGCCGAGGGGAGGAACTGGTCAACGACAGCTTCCCTGAGCTTGTGGAGATTGGCTCTGCTCTGCCGAACGGCTCCGTATTGGATGGAGAGGTGATCTGCTGGCGCAACGGCGAAACGACACCACTGGGATTCGACCAACTGCAGCGGCGGCTCGGTCGCAAAACGGTCGGGGCCACACTGCGGCGGGAATGCCCGATGCG
>CAJWZN010000046.1 GCA_913050105.1 uncultured Synechococcus sp. | reverse complement strand
GGCATCGCCCGGCTCGCCGAGCATGTGGACACACTGATCGTCATTCCCAACGACCGTCTCAGAGATGCGATCGCCGGTTCACCGCTTCAGGAAGCCTTCCGCACGGCCGATGACGTGCTTCGCATGGGCGTCAAGGGCATCAGCGACATCATCACCTGCCCTGGACTGGTCAATGTCGACTTCGCCGATGTCCGCTCGGTGATGACCGAGGCAGGAACAGCCCTGCTCGGCATCGGCATCGGATCGGGTCGCTCCAGAGCCGTGGAAGCTGCCCAGGCCGCAATCAGCAGCCCGCTGCTGGAGACCGAACGGATCGATGGTGCCAAAGGTTGTGTGATCAACATCAGCGGCGGCCGCGACATGACGCTCGAAGACATGACCACCGCCTCAGAGGTGATCTACGACGTGGTCGATCCTGAAGCCAACATCATTGTTGGCGCCGTGGTTGATGAAGCACTGGAGGGCGAGATTCACGTCACTGTGATTGCCACCGGTTTTGAGCATGGCCAGCAATACACCCCTAACAGGAGCGGAGGCCGCTCGCTAACCAATCAGCCAGAACGTCGTGAAGAAGAGAATGGCGCCCGCATTCCCGAATTTCTGCGTCGGCGTCAACAGCAAACCAACGACGAGTCCTGAACCTTCAGGCTCGAAGCAGCAGTTTGGGTGACCCGGAGTCCACGCCTGTCCAGAGCATCCCGTGTGGCTGCTACCTTCCGGTCCTGACCAGATTTGGGCGTCCGAACCGCATGGCCCGAGTCCCCTTGATGCTAGCAATGTGCTCCCGAGGAATCTCCTCCCCTTGCGTCCCAACGAGCTGATCCGGCACAAGCAGAACGGACGACCCATCACCATTCTCACGGCTTGGGACAGCCTGTCTGGCTCCCTTGTTGAACAGGCTGGAGCCGACGCTGTGCTCGTGGGTGATTCCCTGGCCATGGTGGCCCTTGGACACGCCACAACCCTGCCTGTAACGCTGGAGCAGATGCGGCATCACACCCTGGCCGTCAGCCGGGGATTCCAAGCTGCACCGGCCGAACAGCCGTTGCTGATCTGTGATCTTCCTTTTCTGAGTTATCAGTGCGGCGCGGAAAAGGCTGTCGAGGCTGCCGGTCTGCTGTTGAAGGAGACACCGGCAGCGGCCGTGAAGCTTGAAGGCGCGGAAGCGGAAGTTGTGGAGGTCATCGATCGATTGGTGCGCATGGGGATTCCGGTGATGGGTCATCTGGGTCTGACCCCCCAATCGGTTCATCGACTCGGGTACCGACGCCAAGCGGAAGACCGAATCAGCCAGGAACGGCTGCTCAAGCAGGCCGAAAGCCTTGAATCCGTCGGTTGCTTTTCCCTAGTTTTGGAGCATGTGCCTGAACAGCTGGCTGGGGAGGTGCGTCGGAAACTCGCTATTCCCACCATCGGCATTGGAGCTGGCGGTGACTGCGATGGCCAGGTGCGGGTCACCGCAGACCTGCTGGGTTTGACGCCTCGGCAACCGCCTTTCAGCCCTGCACTGGTTGATGGCCAGAAGTTGTTTGTAGGCGCCCTGAAAACCTGGATCGCGGAACAGACCGCACCCAGGACCGATCGGTACAACAGCTAGAGACCCGACAGTTCCTCCCACCACAACACCACTTCAAGCATCACGCGGTTGCTGAGGCTCATCCCATCGGGATCACGCAACTGCCAACGACCCGCACGGCGCTGCAGCAGCCCGTCTTCGATGAAGGGCGTCCAGCGGCGTTCGAGAGACGCACGAGCGGCTTCATCCACATCCAACTCCGAGAGGTCAACACCCTCCCGCCGTCGCAGACCCACCAGAAGGCGGTCGTCAGCAGGCATTCCCTGTCCTGCCGTTGCATCGTCGGGGGACGCCGCCAGCCAAGCCCGATACCCCTCCCGCGTGCGGGGACGCGCCTGGCGTTCCCCCCAGGGCGCTGAAGTGGCACCCATCCCGAATCCCCACCAGCCGCCGCCGCTCCAATACACCCTGTTGTGGCGCGATGCATGGCCGGGTCGGGCATGGTTCGAGATCTCATACCGGCTGAGCCCTGCTGCAGCCAGTCGTGAACTGGTGCGCTCCAGCAGTTCCACCGCGAGGTCCTCCTCCGGCAACGGCAGCTGATCTCGCTCCGCCAGTCGAGCAAAGACGGTTCCGGGCTCTACCGAGAGGTCATAGATCGACAGGTGAGGGGCGCCACTGGCCAGAGCTTGATCCAGCTGCCCATCCCATTGCGCCAGGGTCTGATTCGGCAGGTTCTGAATCAGATCCAGACTCCAGGAACGCAGCTGCCCGGACGCATGAGCCTGATTCATCCAGTTGCAGGCTTGAAGAAGATCAGCGCGACGATGCCGACGGCCCAGTTCAGCCAGGACCGCATCGTCGAAGCTCTGACCACCAAGGCTGATTCGGTTCACACCGGCATCCAGGACAGCCCCCAAACGCTCACGGTCAAAACTGGCCGGATCCATCTCCAGGGTGATTTCCGCACCTGGCTGGAAACCGAACTGTCGGCGCAACGCCGTTAACAGATCCTCAATCTGAATCGGCAGGAGCAGCGAGGGAGTTCCCCCACCGATGTACACCGTTGAGAGGGGGGGACCCGCTGGGGCACCTGCGATCTCCTGATGTAGAAGGCCGAGGTAATCCTGGATCGAAGCGCTGCCTGGCCCTGCCTCCTTGCCAGCGCGATCCCCCAGGGGAACCACGGCGAAGTCGCAGTAAAAGCAACGCCGATGACAGAAGGGAATGTGCAGGTAGGCGCTGCGTGGGGGGATCGGATCAGGCATGCTGCGCACACCTGGATTGAGCTGCCAAACCTGAACCCATGGTGGATCTGCTCATCCTGTTGCTGTTTGTTGGGTCCGGTGCTGCCGCCGGTTGGCTCGGCATCCACCTGCTTCCCGAACAGCTGGTCAAGCCAGACACCGACGCGGAACAGCTCAGACTGATTCTCACAGCTGCAGGCGGAGGCACAGGGCTCGTGGCCGGGCTCGCCTTCCAGCGGATCCGCGTGAGGCTGATGCAGCAGGTGCGCACGATGCCCACCGACCTGCTCGTAAGCCGTGCCCTGGGGTTGATCCTCGGCCTGCTGGTGGCGAATCTGTTGCTCCTACCGGTGCTGCTGCTGCCGTTCGCCGGTGGCATTGTCCTGCTGAAACCACTGCTGGCGGTGGTGAGCAATGTGTTCTTCGGAATCCTCGGCAGCAATCTGGCCGAGGTGCATGGCCGCACGCTGCTCCGACTGTTGAATCCGGCCAGCAGCGAAGCGTTGCTGGTGGCCGATGGGGTGTTGACACCAGCCACAGCCAAGATTCTCGATACAAGCGTGATCATCGATGGCCGTGTTCGGGGAATGCTGGCCTGTGGTCTGCTCGAGGGGCAGGTGATCGTTGCGGAGTCGGTGATCACCGAAATGCAGCAGCTGTCCGACTCAACCAACATCGAGAAGCGCGCAAAAGGTCGCCGTGGGCTCAAGCTCCTCCGGGAGCTTCGCGAAACTTACGGACGCAGGCTTGTGATCAACAGCACCCGGTATGACGGCAACGGCACGGATGACCGACTGCTGCAGCTTGCTGAAGACACCGGCGGAACCCTGGTGACCGCAGACTTCAACCTGGCCCAGGTGGCCCAGGTGAAAGAGCTGAAGGTGATGAACCTGAGTGAATTGGTGATCGCATTACGACCCGAGGTTCAACCAGGGGACGAGCTCAGTCTCAAGATCGTGCGGGAAGGGAAGGAGCAGAGCCAGGGAGTTGGCTACCTCGAAGACGGAACAATGGTGGTCGTCAACGATGCCAAGCCGTTGATCGGCCAGCGCAAATCTGTTGTGGTCACCGGTGCCCTGCAGACGCCGACGGGTCGCATGGTGTTCGCTCGTCTTGGAACCGGTACCGCAGCCGCAGGATCCAAAATCAAGAGCAAGGGCAAACCGTCCAAGGCGAACAGCTCCAAGTCAGAAGGCCCCCGCTAGGCTCCTGCCACCCTGAGTCGATGCGCGGAAGATGACGACGTCTGCCCCCTATTACGGCGATAGCTCCGTAATGCGGACCCCGCCCCCCGACCTTCCTTCGCTCCTGCTGAAAGAGCGAATTGTCTATCTCGGATTGCCTCTTTTTTCCGATGACGACGCCAAGCGTCAGATGGGCATCGACGTGACTGAGCTGATCATTGCTCAGCTGCTTTATCTGGAATTCGACAACCCAGACAAACCGATTTACTTCTACATCAACTCCACCGGAACCAGTTGGTACTCGGGTGATGCCATCGGTTTTGAGACTGAAGCCTTTGCCATCTGCGACACCCTCCGCTACGTCAAGCCTCCCGTGCACACCATCTGCATCGGCCAGGCCATGGGCACTGCAGCCGTGATTCTTTCGGCCGGCACCAAGGGACAGCGAGCTTCTCTTCCCAATTCATCCATTGTTCTGCACCAGCCCCGCAGCGGTGCTCAGGGCCAGGCAACGGACATTCAGATTCGCGCCAAGGAAGTTCTGCACAACAAGCAAGCCATGTTGGAGATTCTCTCCAGCAACACCGGCCGCTCAGTGCAGGAGTTGAGTCAGGATTCCGACAGGATGAGCTACCTCACACCGGAGCAAGCCGTTGAGTACGGCTTGATTGATCGTGTCCTGAGCAGCCGCAAAGACCTCCCAGGCGGCAACGCCTCCTGATCCCTTCCAGTTACAGCACTCTCTTCATTCCGCCAAATCCATGCCGATCGGTACTCCCAGCGTTCCCTACCGCCTGCCCGGCAGCCAGATGGAGCGCTGGGTCGATATTTACACCCGATTAGGGGTAGAGCGGATCCTGTTTCTCGGCTCAGAAGTCAATGACGGCATCGCCAACAGCCTCGTTGCTCAGATGCTCTATCTCGACGCCGATGACAGCAGCAAACCGATCTATCTGTATATCAACTCCCCCGGAGGGTCTGTCACCGCTGGCCTCGCGATCTACGACACCATTCAGTACGTCAAAAGTGAAGTGGTGACCATCTGCGTTGGGCTTGCAGCCTCGATGGGCGCTTTCCTGCTGGCCGCTGGCACCAAGGGCAAACGCGTGGCTCTGCCTCACAGTCGAATCATGATTCACCAGCCCCTCGGCGGCACCAGCCGACGGCAGGCAAGTGATATCGAAATCGAAGCACGCGAGATACTGCGCATGAAAGAGATGCTCAACCGCTCCCTCGCAGGCATGAGCGGCCAGAGCTTCGAGAAGATCGAAAAGGACACTGACCGCGACTACTTCCTCAGCGCTGAGGAAGCCAAGCAGTACGGCCTGATCGACCGCGTGATCGCCCACCCCAGCGAAGCCTGAAGACGAGGTGCGGCCGCTGCGTAAGCTCGTTCATCGCACGCTCCGCAAGCCCGCCTCCGGATGGCACAGCTCTTCTACGACTCCGACGCCGATCTCGGTCTGCTGAACGGCAAGACCGTGGCGATCATCGGTTATGGCTCCCAAGGCCATGCCCACGCTCTGAACCTCAAGGACAGTGGCGTGAACGTGGTGGTTGGTCTTTATGAAGGAAGCCGTTCAACGGACAAGGCCAAGGCCGATGGTCTCGAAGTTCTCAGCGTCGCCGACGCCTCCGCCAAAGCGGACTGGATCATGGTGTTGCTGCCCGATGAATTCCAGAAGGACGTTTACCAGAAAGAGATCGCTCCCCACCTGAGCGCCGGCAAGGTGCTGAGCTTTGCCCACGGCTTCAACATCCGCTTTGAGCTGATCAAGCCCCCTGCTGATGTGGATGTCGTGATGATCGCTCCCAAGGGACCGGGTCACACAGTGCGTTGGGAGTACCAGAACGGTCAGGGCGTGCCTGCGCTCTTCGCCATCGAACAGGACGCCTCAGGCAATGCCCGCGGCCTGGCAATGGCCTATGCGAAAGGCATCGGCGGCACCCGAGCCGGCATCCTTGAAACCAATTTCAAGGAAGAAACCGAAACCGATCTGTTCGGCGAGCAGGCTGTGCTCTGTGGTGGTCTTTCCGAACTGGTGAAGGCAGGTTTCGAGACCCTGGTGGAAGCCGGCTACCAGCCAGAGCTGGCCTACTTCGAATGCATGCATGAGGTGAAGCTGATCGTGGATCTGATGGTGAAAGGCGGCCTCACCTCAATGCGCGACTCCATCTCCAACACCGCTGAATACGGTGACTACGTGAGTGGTCCTCGGGTGATCACCGCAGAAACCAAAGCTGAGATGAAGCGCGTTCTGGCTGATATCCAGGACGGCACCTTCGCCAAGAATTTTGTGGCCGAATGCGAAGCCGGCAAGCCCGAAATGAAGAAGGTGCGGGACCGTGACTCGCAGCATCCAATCGAAAAGGTGGGCAAGGGCCTTCGCTCCATGTTCAGCTGGTTGAAGGACGCTTGATCCATTGACGATCCAGCCCTCGGTTCTGGCGGTTGTCGCCGCCGTGGGGCTGGACTGGCTGATTGGAGATCCCCTGTGGTTGCCCCATCCGGTTGTCGTGATGGGCTGGTGGATCCAGACGCTGCGAGCACGGCTGGAATCCTGGGCAGGTGAACGCCCCCCTCAGCTGCAACTTGCAGGCCTGTTGATCACTCTGATCCTGATCAGCGGCACTGCACTGGCTGGGTGGTTCGTGGAGCGATTGACGCAGCAGGCGCCCCATCTGGGGTGGCCGTTACTGGTGATTGCCCTTGCCAGTGCTCTTGCAGGTCGAAGCCTGCGGCAAAGCGTGATGGCTGTGCTCAAGGCTTTGCCGCCAAACGCAGCAAACGAACTGACATCGGCACGCGAACGCCTGAGCCGAATTGTTGGCCGTGATGTTCATCAGCTCGATGCAGCGGGAATCATCAGGGCCTGTGCGGAAACGGCTTCAGAGAATGCTGTCGATGGCATTTTTGCGCCGCTGGCCTGGATGGCCGCAGGTTGCTTTCTGTGGTCGCTGAACAGCGCGGCCCCTGGTCCCCTGGCGTTGGCCTGGGCCTTCAAGGCCAGCAGCACCCTCGATTCAATGTTGGGCTACAGGGAAGGCCGGCTGCGCTGGCTGGGAACAGCCGGAGCTCGGCTGGATGATGCACTGACCTGGCTGCCGTGCAGGCTGGTGATGGCGACGCTTCCACTCGTCAGCCGCCCCTGGTGTCAGTGGTGGAGTCTGGTGCTCGCAGCAGAACGAGATGGTGCATCAGATCCATCACCCAATGCCGGACGTTCTGAGGCGATCTACGCCCATTGCGCTGGGGTCCGACTGGGGGGCCGAAACCGCTACAGCCGGGGCTGGATCGAAAAACCTGTTCTGGCAGCTGATCAACCGCCTGCAACGAAAACGTCCGTCGAAAGAATTCTCCGACTCAATCTGTATCTGCAGGGGCTGTGGATGATGATCCTGTTGGTTCTGGGCTAGTAAGCGCCCCGGTCCATCGGAAGGAGCAACACCCCGAATGTTCGCAGGATGATCGCCAGGTCAAGGGAGAACGAACGTCCACGGGCATAGGCAAGATCGAGCTTCACCCGTTTCTTGTAACTGAGGTTGTTGCGTCCGCTGACCTGCCAGAGACCCGTGAGACCAGGACGCACCGCAGCCACTTCATCCATATATGGGCCATACCGGTTCAGTTCCTTATCCACGATCGGGCGGGGGCCCACCACGCTCATCTCGCCGCGCAGAACATTGAGGAACTGGGGCAGTTCATCCAGACTTGAACGCCGCAGGAAACGACCGATGGGTGTGATCCGAGGGTCACGCTTGAGCTTGAAATCGCGCTCGAATTCAGCCCGAAGATCAGGGCTGTCCTGCAGGACCTTTGCGAGCACCGCGTCAGCGTCAGGACGCATGGTTCGGAACTTGATGCAGCCAAAACGCTGATAGCCCCGTCCGACTCTGCGCTGCACATAGAACACGGGTCCCGGTGAACTCAGCTTCACCAGCAGAGCCAGCAACAGCAACACCGGCGATCCGAGACTCAGTAACGCCAGGGAAAATGTGATGTCTCCACTTCGCTTGAGCACCCGACCAACACGACTCTGTTGACCAATCAGCGTTCCGGCTGGAAGCGTTGATGGAGGAGCTGAAATCACCGCCAGATGGGGGCGATAAGAGCCCCGGCCAAGGGCAAGATCCGCCGTCTGGCGCAGGGAGGGCCGGGAGGCCACGGTCAAAGGCTCATTCCTGGACTCATCACACTCAACGTCAAAGCCGCAGTTCAGGCATCTTTCCAGGGTCACTCGCAGCAACGGCACAGAGTTTCTGGTGCTCGCTCCAGACACGGTTGAGGGTGGTTTGAAACCGTTCAGCGAAAGCCTGGGGCCTGAACCGTTCCGCCCACTGGCGCAGAACCGCTGGATCAAGCTCACACCACAACCGGCGTTGTTCGAACCAGCGAACAGCCTCAACCAACGACGTCACCGTTTGATCCGGGAACAGCACTCCGGTGGCATCGTCAACTCCGGATGCTGCACAACGCACCGTGTCCAAGAGACCTCCGCGACCGAGACCGATCACCGGCGCTCCCGCCGCCATTGCCTCCACTGGTGCGATCCCGAAATCCTCAACACCCGCATAGACGTAAGCCCGACAGCGAGACAACAACAGTTCCACCTGCTGCTGCGACTGACTCCCCAACAACGTGACTGTGGGTCCAGCCATCGCCTCCAGCCTGCGACGTTCCGGGCCATCTCCCACCACCAACAACGGCAGTCCGAGACGATTGAACGCCTCAACCACAAGATCAACTCGTTTGTAAGGAACAAGCCTGCACAGGCAGAGATACACGTCGTCCCGTGGGGCATCCCAGCGAAATCGCTCCACCGCCACAGGAGGGTGCAACACCTCCGCTGATCGCCCCCAGACCTTGCGGATTCTCCGGGCTGTGAAGCGTGAATTGGCCAGAAGAACATCCACCCTCTGGGCACTGAGCTGATCCCATTGCCGCAGGACGTGAAGCTGCCAACGGATCAGCGGCCCCAGGCCACGACGGGCCAATGCGGAACGCTCCAGGTAGGCGTGCATCTGATCCCAGGCGTAACGCACAGGAGTGTGCACATAGCTCAGATGCAACTGATCGGGTGAGGTGAGGACCCCCTTGGCCACGAGGTGGCTGCTGCTGATCACCAGCTCAGCATCACCCACGTCGATCTGTTCAATCGCCATCGGCAACAACGGGAGGTACTGCTGCACATGGCTGACACCCCAGGGCAGCTTCTGGATGGGGCTGGTACGAACCTCCCTGCCGTAAAGCCAGCTGCCTGGCCGAGTTGACTCACCATCCACCAGCGCGGCCAGCTGGGGCTCGATTCCCTGCTCACGCAAAAGGGAATCAATGGCCTGCACCACCAGTTCGGCTCCGCCGGTGGACCGCGGCGTGAACCATTCGTGCGCAAGAGCAACGCGCCGTGGAAGGCCCTGCATCTCTTGCGCCATGAGTCGTATCAACGCTTAACGCTACAAACCCTCTCAGAAAATTGCGACTTCATCGGCAGAACACGATGCTGATGAACATGTCCAGCACAAACCTCACCATCAACAGCCTGCTCGAGGAGGCGTTGAATGAACCGGACATCGGCATGACCGATCGATTCCGATGGCACGCAACGGCGGTTGGTATCGCGGCACTTCTGCTGGATGCGAAGCCTCCACTGACCCCACCCTTTGAAGACGCTCTACAGGAAGGACTTCTGGTGGGTCTCGATCTCAGCCGTGAAGAGCGGGAGTTTCACCAGATCGAACAAGGCCT
>CAJWZN010000045.1 GCA_913050105.1 uncultured Synechococcus sp. | reverse complement strand
CGTACGGGCTTCCCTCCATGGGGAACCCACAGCAAAGTGGATCAACGCTGAGAGAATGAGAATGTGAAATAAACGACATGGCCGGCAGCGGATACAAGGACTATTTCCAGGTCTTGGGCGTTGACCGTGGTGCTGACGCAGATGCCATCAAACGAGCATTTCGAAAGCTTGCGCGGCAGCATCACCCGGATGTCAATCCAGGAGACGCATCAGCTGAAGCCCGCTTCAAGGAAGTGAGTGAGGCCTATGAGGTGTTGTCCGACCCGGACAAACGCCGCAAGTATGAGCAGTTCGGTCAGTACTGGAATCAGGCCGGGGGTATGGGCGGTGGTGTTCCAGGGATGGATGTTGACTTCGGTCGTTACGGAAACTTCGACGATTTCATCAATGATCTCTTAGGTCGTTTTGGCGGCCCTGGTGGAGCTGGAGGATTTCAGACCAGTGGTTTTCCGGGTGGTGGATTCCCAGGAGGATTCCCCAGGGGTGGAACAGGATCGCGAGCGCCGGTAAATCTGGATGCGGAAGCCACCGTCAATGTCAGCTTTGCGGAGGCGTTCCGCGGCAGTGAACGAACCTTGTCGGTCAACAATGAGCGTGTTCAGGTGCGTATTCCGCCTGGTGTGAAGAATGGCTCGCGTCTTCGGTTGAAAGGCAAGGGCAATCTTCAACCCGGCACTGGACGACGGGGCGATCTTTACCTGAATCTGAGCGTCAAGGACCATCCGGTTTGGCGACTCGAGGGTGATCAGCTCAGGGCCGATCTTCCCGTCAGTTTGGATGAACTTGCTTTGGGGGCGACCGTCACCGTGATGACACCTGACGGAGAAGCTCAGGTTGCGATCCCAGCAGGCACCACGCCTGGGAGAAGCCTTCGGCTGAAGAACAAGGGTTGGCAGGCCAAGGGCGGCCGGGGCGATCTGCTGTTGACCCTGTCTTTGGTAATGCCGGCCTCATGGAGCTCGGAAGAGCAGCAACTTCTCGAGCAGCTCAGGCGACAGCGCTCTGAAAACCCACGCCATGGCTGGTTGCGGTCCGCCGCTCTGTAGCTCACGGGCCGTACGATCTCACCCTGCTCAACGGACCTGATGGAGCTCACTTATCGCCCTCGGCGCCTGCGCCGAACCCCGGCTCTGCGCTCCATGGTGCGCGAGCACAGCCTCTCCGCCGCTGATTTCATTTATCCCTTGTTCGTGCACGAGGGGGATGATGTCCAACCCATCGGCGCGATGCCAGGGGCAAGTCGCTGGAGTCTTGCAGCTCTCACTGGAGAAGTTCAGAGGGCCTTTGATCTGGGAGTGCGTTGCATCGTGCTGTTTCCAAAAGTCTCTGAATCCCTCAAAACCGAGGATGGTGCTGAATGCTTCAACCCAGAGGGGTTGATTCCCCGTGCCATTCGCCAGATCAAACAGTTGGTGCCGGAGATGGCGATCATGACCGACGTTGCTCTGGACCCTTACAACTGCGACGGCCATGACGGCATCGTGAGTGAGGACGGTGTCGTCATGAATGATGAAACCATCGCGTTGCTTTGCCGCCAGGCTGTGGTTCAGGCCGAGGCCGGCGCTGATCTGATCGGTCCCAGCGACATGATGGACGGGAGGGTTGGCGCCATCCGCGAAGCTCTCGACGATGCAGGCTTCGAACACGTGGGGATCATCAGCTACACCGCCAAATATTCCTCTGCCTACTACGGTCCATTTCGCGAGGCATTGGATTCAGCTCCTCGTGAGGCTGGGAAAAAGCCGATTCCAAAAAACAAAGACACCTATCAGATGGATCCCGCCAATGCCCGGGAAGCCATTACTGAGGCCCAGCTGGATGAGCAGGAGGGCGCCGATATCATGATGGTTAAGCCTGGTTTGGCTTACCTCGACATCATTCACCGTCTGCGTGAGGAGTCGGAGCTCCCGATCGCTGCCTACAACGTGAGTGGGGAGTATTCGATGGTGAAGGCTGCGGCGGAACGGGGTTGGATCGATGAAAAATCTGTGGTGCTGGAAACTCTGCTGAGCTTCAAGCGGGCTGGTGCTGATCTGATCCTTACTTATCACGCCTGCGATGCCGCAGCCTGGTTGAAGGGGGGTTGATTCGATGGCCAGCGTCAGTCGTCTCGGCCATGTCGCCATCCGTGTGGAGGATGTTGATCGGGCCGTTGTTTTTTACACAGGGCTGGGCATGCGCCTGGTCTGGAAGGCTGATGACTGGTGCTATTTGGAAGCGGGCGAAGGTCGGGACGGTCTTGCCTTGCTCGGACCGAGATACAAAGCTGCCGGCCCTCACTTCGCCTTCCACTTCAAAAATCGCGAAGAGGTGGATCTTGTTCACGACCGATTGAAGACCGACGGGATCCACGTCGGGGCTGTTCATGACCATCGTGATGGCACCGCCTCATTTTATTTGAAAGATCCAGAGGGCAACTGGCTGGAGATGCTTTATGAACCCCCCGGTGGCATTCCTTCCAACTGCAACTGATCTAGGCCTGGATGAACAGGCCTGGCACGAAACACTCGAGCTTCTGGAGTGGCCGCTGGTGTGCCAGCACCTCAGTGATTTCGCCAGCACGCGGATGGGACGTGACGCTGCTCGGACGCTTGAACTCCCTCACACACTCGCGTCGAGCAGCCAGCGTCTCGCGGAAACCGTCGAAATGGTGGTGCTTGACGACCTCACGGAAGGGGGACTGAGTTTTCGCGGTGTGGTGGATCTGCGTCCCGTGCTGATGCGATGCAGCAAAGGGGGTGTCGCCGCTGGTGAAGATCTTCTCGGGGTGGCTGAGACCCTCGCAGCGGCGCGTCGCTTGCGCAGGCAGATCAATGAACCGGAGTTGCGTCCGATTTGCACCGCGCTGATCGACATGATGGTGACCTTGCCTGAGCTTGAGCAGCGGCTGAAATTTGCTCTCGAGGAAGGCGGTCGTGTTGCTGACCGTGCCAGCGCTCCGCTCGCCGGTCTTCGCCAGCAGTGGCAAGGGCTTCGTCAGGAGCGTCGAGACAAGCTGCAGGACATGCTCCGGCGGCTTGGCACGGTTCTGCAAGACACCGTGATTGCCGAACGCCATGGCAGGCCAGTGCTCGCGGTGAAGGCCGGTGCCGTCAGTCAGGTGCCTGGACAGGTCCATGACAGTTCGGCCTCGGGGAGCACGCTGTTCGTCGAGCCCCGTTCGGTGCTGAGCATCGGCAACAGGTTGGTTGACCTGGAAGCCCGCATCAGGGATGAGGAGCGCAAAGTGCTGGCCGAACTCAGCGGCCATGTTGCGGAGGAGGCGCCGACCCTCGCCCAGCTGGTGCAGGTGCTGCTGCAGTTGGATCTTGCCTTGTCGCGTGGCCGTTATGGCCGCTGGCTCGGTGGTGTTGCCCCCGAGTTGAAGGACACTCCTGATGCGTCATTCCTGTTGCGCGACTTACGCCATCCCTTGCTGATCTGGCAACAGAAAAAGGCAGGCGGACCGACCGTGGTGCCGATCAGCGTTGATGTGTCATCCAGCTTGCGGGTGGTGGCGATCACCGGCCCAAATACCGGCGGGAAAACGGTCACGCTCAAAAGCATCGGTCTGGCAGCGCTGATGGCCCGAGCTGGAATGTTGCTGCCCTGCTCCGGTCAGCCTTCTCTGCCCTGGTGTGCCCAGATTCTGGCGGACATCGGAGATGAGCAGTCGCTGCAGCAGAGCCTGTCCACCTTCAGCGGTCATGTGAAGCGCATCGGACGAATCTTGTCTGCTCTGGCGTCTGGACCGGCTCCGGCCCTCGTGTTGCTGGATGAGGTGGGGGCTGGCACGGATCCCAGTGAGGGAACAGCTCTCGCATCCGCCTTGCTCAAAGCTCTCGCCGACCGCGCCCGACTCACCATCGCCACCACGCATTTCGGCGAGTTGAAGGCTCTCAAATACAGCGACTCGCGGTTCGAGAATGCTTCGGTGGCATTCAACGCAGAGACCCTTTCGCCCACCTATGACCTGCTCTGGGGTATTCCCGGGCGCAGCAATGCGCTGGCGATTGCCTCCCGTCTTGGACTTGATTCCGACGTGCTCAATCAGGCCCAGGAGCTGCTGGCACCAGCAGCAGAGGGGGAGGTCAACAGCGTCATCCGCGGTCTCGAGGAGCAGCGCCAACGTCAACAGTCCGCAGCTGAGGATGCGGCTGCTTTGCTGGCGCGCACAGAGCTGCTGCACGATGAGTTGCTGCAGCGCTGGGAAAAGCAGAAGCAGCAATCCGAGGCGCGGCAGGAACAGGGGCGCCAGCGACTGGAACGCTCGATTCGAGATGGTCAGAAAGAAGTGCGGTCCCTGATCCGACGGCTGAGGGACGACCGGGCCGATGGAGAGACCGCTCGCCGGGCTGGGCAGCGATTACGAAAACTGGAAGACAGCCACCGCCCAACTCCGGAACGGCGTAAGCCTCGCCCCGGTTGGATGCCTTCCGTCGGCGACAGGATTCGTCTTCTTGCCCTAGGCAAGGCGGCAGAGGTGTTGGCCATCAGCGACGACGGTCTGCAGCTCACCGTGCGTTGTGGCGTGATGCGAACAACGGTTGAACTCACGACCGTGGAGAGTCTTGACGGCCGAAAGGCGGAGCCGCCACCGAAACCAGTCGTGAAGGTCCAAGCCCGTTCAGGGTCTATTGGCGGGGCAAAGGTGCGCAACAGTCGCAACACCCTTGATGTGCGTGGCATGAGAGTGCACGAGGCAGAGGCCGCCTTGGAAGAGCAATTGCGTCATGCCAATGGTCCGGTGTGGGTGATTCACGGCATTGGCACCGGCAAACTCAAGCGCGGATTAAAGGCCTGGCTGGACACCGTGCCCTATGTGGAACGGGTGGTCGACGCGGATCAGGCCGATGGTGGCCCCGGATGCAGTGTGGTCTGGGTCCGCTGAAGACCGTCTTCAGTTCAGGTTCGGAAGGGTCGGTCCAGCTTTCTCCTGCTGGCCGGGAGGAATGGCATCTCCTGCGCTGTTGAACAGTTTCCAGCCGCTGGGGTTCGGCTCGAGATGCAGGGCCTGGCCTGGAAGCCAGTCATGGTCTGGTGCGGTCCGCACCTGAACCAGGTGGTTCCCCTCCTCCAGCTGGCACGTCAGCACCTGTTCATTGCCTAGCACTTCGCTGTGGCTCAGGGTCGCGGCGAGGTTCCGGTTCGTTGCAGGGGCGACCCGCCAGCTCTCCGGCCTGAGCCCTGCCGTGAGTTTCTCGCCTTCCCTTCCTTGCAGAGCATCAGCCATCAGCCCATCCACGGCCAAGCGATGGGCCCCGAAAAGAAGCGTTGACGCTGCTCCCACCGTTACTGGCAGCAAAGCCATTGGCGGGCTGCCGATGAACTGGGCTACGAACAGATTCGCGGGCCAGCGGTACAGCTGCATCGGGGTGCCGAGCTGCTGTAATTTCCCCTGATTGAGCACGGCGATCCGATGGCCCATGGTCATCGCCTCCACCTGATCGTGGGTGACGTAAACCGTTGTTGTTCCAAGCTCCCGTTGCAGTTCAACTATTCGGGTTCGGGTGCTGTTGCGCAACTTGGCATCGAGGTTGCTGAGTGGTTCGTCCATCAGAAACACCGCAGGCTCACGGGCCATGGCGCGGCCCAAGGCCACCCGTTGTTTCTGGCCACCCGAAAGCTCCTTGGGTCTGCGGTCCAGAAAAGGTGTCAGCTCCAGCGCTTTCGCCACCGTGGCGATCCTTTGCTCAATTTGTTGCTCGCGGCGGGAGCGAATCTGCAATGGGGCAGGCAGGTTGCCGCTGAATCGGTGCAGTTGATCCTGCAGTTGTTGCCAGGGGGTTCGGGTCTGGCTTCGTCGCAGCCCGAAGCTGAGGTTCTCTCGAACGCTCAGGTGGGGATAGAGGGCATAGCTCTGGAACACCATTGCCACATTCCGCCTGCCGGGGCGGACCTTGCTCACGGGTTGGCGGCCGATCCGGATCTCACCGGCCGATGGAGACTCAAGGCCTGCCAGCAGGCGCAACAGGGTGCTTTTGCCACATCCTGAGGGACCCACGAGCACCAAGAATTCCCCGTCTTCAACGGTCAGATCGAGTGATTCGAGAACCTTCACGGGGTCTGATCCGCGCCGACCTGGATAGGTCTTGCTCAGAGCTTCGAACTGAACGCCGGCCAACGACAGTGCTGCAGCGGCTGAATCCTAGGGTTGCTGGTTGGATCCATCCGGAAGCGCCGTGCAGTTCATCGATCAGGCGCGGATCACGGTGCGGGGCGGTCGCGGTGGCGATGGCATTGCATCGTTCCGCAGAGAGAAGTACGTGCCTGCAGGTGGGCCGTCTGGTGGAGATGGTGGCCAGGGCGGTCCCGTTGTGTTGGAGGCGGACAGCAACCTTCAAACACTGCTGGATTTCAAGTACAAGCGCCTGTTCGCTGCCGACGACGGTCGCCGGGGTGGTCCCAACAAGTGCTCCGGCGCTTCAGGCCGCGACCTCGTGATCAAGGTCCCCTGTGGAACTGAGGTGCGTCATCTCACGACCGGCATCCTGATTGGGGACCTGACCGATCCTGGTGAAAAGCTCACCGTTGCGTTCGGTGGTCGTGGTGGGCTTGGCAATGCGCATTACCTCAGTAATCGCAACCGGGCCCCTGAAAAGTTCACCGAAGGCAGAGATGGAGAGGAATGGCCGATCCAGTTGGAGCTCAAGCTTCTTGCCGAGGTCGGAATTATCGGTCTCCCGAATGCCGGCAAGAGCACGTTGATCGCTGTTCTCTCGGCTGCGCGTCCAAAAATCGCCGACTATCCCTTCACCACTTTGATCCCCAACCTGGGGGTCGTCCGTCGTCCCAGTGGAGACGGAACGGTGTTTGCCGACATACCTGGCTTGATCGCTGGTGCAGCTCAGGGGGCGGGTCTTGGCCATGACTTCCTGCGCCACATTGAACGCACCCGACTGCTGATTCATCTGGTGGATGCCGGCGCTGAGGACCCGCTCGAGGATCTGAGAACTGTGGAGAAAGAGCTTGAGGCCTATGGCCATGGCTTGATTGAGCGTCCCCGTTTGCTTGTGCTGAACAAGCAGGAGCTGCGATTTGAGGAGGAACTTCCTCAGCTCATGGACGAGCTGGCAAAGGCCAGTGGCGCAGCACCGCTTTGCATCTCAGCTGCAATGGGCACCAATTTGGATGCACTCCTGGAGCGGATCTGGAGTGAACTCGGGGTTTGATTGATTGGTGTGTGCCGCCACACGATCACTTGTGGTGCTCCGCTTCAGTAGCCATAACGGAAACAGACCTGTTTGTGGAGTCGTGTCCATGACCTTCTACACCTGTTTCGATCCTCAGGGCCAGATGATTGCCCGCTGCCAGACCCCGGAAGACATCCAGGTCTTGAAGCGAATGGGGCGGCCGATTGCCGATGTTCAGCCCATGCGCAGCGAGGAAGCCGTCGTCTGCAGCCTGACCGGCAGCCCCTCCGAATATGACGAGGAGTATTGACTCTGGGGCAATGAAAGCCGGATTCACTCGCTGAATCCGGCAGCCGTCACGCAGCGGGCTGATCTCTCAATCGTCGTAAACGCGGCATTCGTCCGCTTCGGGGTTGGCGTCGCAGTGGAGCTCCAATGAGGTTGGGTCGTGCTTGTCTTCAGGGTTGTGTTCTTTGTATTCCTTCAAAGCGCTCAACTCTCCCTCGAGGTGGCGCACCTTGGCGGTATCACCAGCAGCTTTGGCCTCTTCAATTGCTGACTGGTCTTTTTGGATGTGCTCGTCGATGGATTTCATGGCGATCCGCTGTTTCCATCGCTCACTTTAGAACTGCCAAACGGTTTCTAGATGCCGTGTCGGCGTAATGACAAACCAATGGGCTTCGGAACGCTCCGTGCTCGTTGTCATTGCGACCAAATCAACGCCTGGGGTGCCACTTACCCCTCGAGTTCACTCAGTTCCAGCCAGCGCTCTTCGGCCTGCTCTATTGCGGTGATCAGATCGGCCAGTTCAAGGCTCAGCTGGGTCCGGTCGCTGCAATCACCTGCCAGTGCTTGCTCAAGGCCGATACGCCGCGCTTCCAACTCGGGGAGCTGAGCATCGAGTTGAACCAGTTCCTTTCCCTCTTTGAAACTGCGCCGTCGCTGGCCTTGAATGGGTTCCTTTCTTTGAACGCTCTTTTTTGTTTTGCTGGCTTGCTGCTCCAGAGTCGCTCGTTCGCGTTCCTGACGGCGTTGTTGCTCAAGAAAGTTGCTGTAGTTGCCTTCAAATCGCTGCAGCTGGCCTTGCTCGAAGCAAAACAGTCGATCCACGGTGCGGTCGAGGAAGTAACGGTCGTGGGATACGACGATCACGCAGCCGCGGAAGTCTTCGAGGAAGTCCTCGAGAACGCTCAACGTTTGTACGTCGAGATCGTTTGTGGGTTCATCCAGCAACAGCACATTGGGTGCCTGGATCAGCATTCGACACAAGGTGAGGCGTCGCCGCTCACCGCCTGAGAGCTTGGACAGTGGGCTGTGTTGCTGCGAAGGCGGAAACAGAAAACGTTCAAGAAGTTGCGATGCCGTGACCTGCTCTCCGCCGAGATCGATCCGTGTGGCGGCTTCCTCCACGAAGTCGATCACCTTGCGCTCCAGCCCTTTCCCCTGACTGAAGGCTTCGGTGTGCTGATCGAGGTAGCCGATGTGCACGGTCTCCCCGAGTTCCAGGGTCCCGGCTGTGGTCATCCGCCTGCCTGCGATGAGATCGAGCAGCGTGGATTTTCCGCTTCCGTTAGGGCCAATGATGCCGATCCGGTCTTCTGGGCTGAAGCTGTAGGTGAAGTCTTTGAGAAGGCAGCGCCCCTCCACCTGGCCATCGGCCGTCACGCTGACGCCCTCGGCTTCGATGACCACCTTCCCGATCCGGCGGCTCACACTGGCCATCTCTAGCTTGCCTCTGGCCTGAAGCGGTTTTTCATTCCGCATGGCTTCGATCCGTTGCAGTCGTGCCTTCTGTTTGGTGCTGCGGGCTTTGGGCCCTTGTCGCAGCCAGGCCAGTTCCCGTCGCAACACTCCTTTGAATTTCGCAGCCGAGGCTGCTTCGGAGGCTTCTTCCTCCGCCTTGTGCTGCAGATAGGTGCTGTAGTTCCCCTGATACGTGCGGGCCCGTCCCCGATCCACTTCCACCATCCGGCTGGTGACCCGGTCAAGGACGTAGCGGTCATGGGTCACCAGCACCAAGGCTCCCGGGTAACGGTCGAGCCAGCTCTGCAACCATTCCACGGCCTCGGCGTCGAGGTGGTTCGTTGGTTCATCCAGCAAGAGAACGTCAGGGCAAGCAACCAGTGCTGATGCCAGCCCCACCCGTTTGCGATACCCGCCTGAAAGATCCTCCACCGGGCGCTTCAAATCACTGATCCCCAGTTTTTGCAGCACCTCACGGCACTGTTGTTCGAGGCTCCAGGCCTCTTCCTCATCCATTCGTTGACTCAGTTCTCCAAGTTCGGCGAGAAGACTTTCGTTGTTCGGTTCGGCTGCGATGGCGTCGCTGAGTGCCGTAAAGCGCAGCAGCAAATCCCGTTTGGCCCCGCAACCTTCCAGGACCTGTTCCAGAACGGTGAGCCCTGGCGTGATTCGGCTGTCCTGCCCGACGAGTTCCACGCGTAGACGCGGTGAGCAGCGGCGCTCCCCATCACCCAGTGGTTCAACACCCGCCAGCACCTTCAGCAAGGTCGACTTTCCGGCTCCATTCGGCCCAATCAGCCCAAGGCGTTCCCCATCGCTGATGTGGAGGTCCAGATCGGTGAACAGAGTGCGGATGCCGAAGTCCTTGGCTGCACCCACCAGGCTGATCAGGCTCACGACGGTGCGTCAGGCAATTACCTGACCAGATAAGCAAACATGGATGTGGGAAGCCGGGCGCTGATCGGGGAGGACCTGATTGCAGCAGCCCAGGATTAATGA
>CAJWZN010000044.1 GCA_913050105.1 uncultured Synechococcus sp. | reverse complement strand
GAGCCTTGGCATCGCCGAGGCCGAGGCCGGTGGCGTTGCGAACAGCCTTGAGGACTTTGATCTTCGCTGCAGCGTCGAAGCTTTCGAGGATGACGTCGAATTCGGTCTTCTCCTCTACGGCTTCTCCACCACCAGCAGCAGCGCCGGGGGCAGCCATCACGACGCCAGCGGATGCAGCGGCGGACACACCGAATGCCTCCTCAATCTGCTTGACCAGCTCGGAAGCTTCAAGCAGTGAGAGGGTTTTCAGCGATTCGAGAATTTCGTCGGTTTTTGCAGACATGGTTTTGAAAGGGGAAGCAACAGATCAGTGAACAGTGGTCTCGGCAGAGCCGAATCAGCCTTCGCCGCCCTCGGCGTGCTGCTTGAGCGCCCTGGCCATACCAGAGGGAACTTCGTTGATACCCACAGCGACCTTGGTGGCCACGGCGTTGATAGCACCGGCGATCTGTGCCATGAGCTGCTCCTTGGAGGGGAGATCAGCAATGGCTTTGATCTCGTCCTGAGACAGGAGCTTGCCTTCGAAAAGGCCGCCCTTGGTCTCGGACTTCTTGAGTTCCTTCTGGAAGGTCTGAACAGCCTTCACACCGGCACCAACATCGCCCTTCACCAGGACGAAGGCGTTGGTTCCGGTCAGCAGGGAATCGAGGCTGGCCCAGTTGCTGTCACCATCAATGGCACGACGCATCAAGGTGTTTTTGGTCACCTTGCAAACGCTGTCGCTGGCCCGCAGACGATCCCGCAGGTCGGACATCTCCTTGATGGACAGGCCCTTGAAATCAAGGACAAGTGCCAGTTCGGCTTCGGCGAGGAGCCCTTTGAGCTCTCCGACGATCTGCTGCTTGTTCTCCAGCGTGCGGCCCATAGGGATTGGATCGGATCAAAGGAACAAGCTGGGCAGGCGACCGATCGAGTCTTCGGATGAAGACGAGGCCGCTTGCCGATCCAATCCCCGAGGGGAAAAACCGTGTCGCGTTTGCCTCGGCAGGGAATTACATCAAACGGCACGATCGAAATCGTGAGTGTTGAAATCCTGCTGTCTCCGGCCGGGCGCATGCCCGAATTGGCTTTCGCCAGTTTGAAAGTGTAAAGGAAAGCCTGATCAGCTTCCCTGCTCGATGTCCTGCAGAGCGGAGAAATCCACTTCCACGGACGGGCCCATGGTGGAGGTCACAAACAATGACCTCCAGTAACGACCCTTGGCACCACTCGGCTTGTTGCGGTCGATGGTCTCCTGCAGGGTCTTGAGATTCTCCAACAGAGCCTCGGCGCTGAAACTTGCCTTACCGAAACGCACGTGCACGATGCCGGTGCGATCTGCCCGGAATTCCAGTTTGCCGGCCTTGAATTCCTGAATTGCAGAGGCCAGATCAGTGGTCACAGTGCCGGCCTTGGGGTTCGGCATCAGGCCACGGGGGCCGAGCACACGTCCGAGCTTGGCCACTTTGGGCATCATGTCCGGAGTGGCGATCAACAGGTCGAAATCCATCTCGCCTTTGGCGATGGTCTCCACCAGATCTTCATCGCCAGCCAGTTCAGCACCGGCAGCCTTGGCTTCAGCAACCTTCTCACCGCGGGTCACCACCGCGATGCGAACGCTCTGACCTGTGCCGTTGGGAAGCGCCACCGTGGTGCGCAACTGCTGGTCGGTGTACTTCGGATCGATGCCGAGGCGCACATGGGCCTCCATCGTTTCGTCGAACTTGGCGTTGGCATTGCCCTTCACCAGGGCAATCGCCTCGAGGGGTTCGTAGACGCGATCCTCGATTTTGCTGGCGAGGCTCGCCAGGCGCTTGGAGAGTTTTGGCATAACGGAGATGGGGTGCGGACGACATCAGTGATGTCTCCCCCGGTAGTGGTGTTCAGGGATGCAGCAACGTCAGTCGCTGATGGCAACACCCATGTTGCGGGCGGTGCCTTCGATGATCCGCATCGCGGACTCAATGCTGGTGCAGTTGAGATCAGGAAGCTTGGTTTTGGCGATCTCCTCGAGCTGAGCCCGGTTGATCGAGCCGACATTGCCCTTGGCGGATTCGCCCGAGCCCTTGTCGATCTTGGCGGCTTTGGTGATCAGCACCGACGCCGGGGGCGTCTTGGTGATGAAGGTGAAACTGCGGTCCTCATAGACCGAAATCTCCACCGGGATCACGAAACCGGCTTTGTCCTGCGTCCGAGCGTTGTACTCCTTGCAGAACATCATGATGTTCACACCGTGCTGGCCGAGGGCAGGACCCACCGGCGGCGCGGGGTTGGCTTTGCCGGCCTGAAGGGCCAGCTTGATAACAGCGGTGATTTTTTTGGCCATCGTCTAACGGCTTTTGACATCTGCGGATCACCGGGCCCGAAGGTCCGATGCGGCGAAGCGGCAAACCGCTTCTTAGGCCGCCCTCCACAGGGAAGCGGCCGCCGCGTCAAATTCAGCTCTGCTTGCTGATCTGGGAAAATTCGAGTTCCACCGGGGTCTCGCGACCGAAGATGGAGAGGAGGGCTTTGAGCTTGTTGCGCTCGCCGGAGACTTCGATCACCTCGCCCTGGAAGTCCTTGAACGGGCCAGCCGTCACCAGGATCTGATCCCCTTCCGTGAGATCCACCTTGACCACGGTCTTCTTCTCGGCCGCGCGCTTGAAGATGCGATCGACTTCAGAGCGGCTGAGCGGGCGCGGCTTGATGTGACCACGAGCCTTCCCGGTTGCCCGACGGTCCTCAGCACCAACAAAGTTGATCACGTTCGGCGTGCTGCGCACCGCCATCATGGTGTCCTCATCGAGGACCATCCGCACCAAGACATAGCCGGGAAACACCTTCTCTTCTGTCGACTGACGGCTGCCGTCCTTCTTCACTTTCACCGCCGGGGTCTGCGGAATTTCGATTTCAAGGATTCGGTTACTCACTCCGAGCGTGACGGCCCGTTGCTCCAGGGTGGCCTTCACTTTTTTCTCGCAGCTGGATGCCACCTGCACCGCATACCAGCGGGCTACAGCGGTGCTGGCCGCCGACGCAACATCTGCAGTGCCCTCCTCCCCCTCATTGGGGGCCGGCAGGTCAAGCACCTCAGCTGAATCCGGAGTGGTGAGATCGTCAGGCACGGCGGTGAGGAGGGTGCGGATCAGCGGAACACCTGGGATGACGCCCACCCGAAGAAACGACTCACTGCGGCGATGGTTGCGGCCGAAAGGCTCACCATCAGGATCACAGCAATCGATTCACTGAACAACTGCTGGCGACTGGGCCAGACCACGAGTTTGAGCTCATTGACCGTATCCGCAAGAAAACCACTTGATGCAGCGGAATCTGCGGGGGCGTCTGAACTCTTGGCGGAGGTGTCCTCGGAAGTTGGGCTGGTCACGGAAGGGGGACCGGGAGTTGACAGGAATGCCGGCAGGCACTCTGCCAAACAAACACCCTACTGGATGCACCTCAACCGTCTTGCCGTTCGAATCGCAGGGTCGTCCCATCCTCACCGGAACAGACCACCCGAACACCACGGGCGCCACGGAAACGCTCCTCCAGCAGTTCGGTTGCCAGTGGATTTTCAAGCTGGCGACGCAACACACGGCGCAGAGGTCGAGCGCCATATTCCGGTTCGTAGCCCTGCCGAGCCAGGGCATCGGCGACGTCGTCATCGACGTGCAGCTGGAGACCCTGCTCCGCAAGAAGGGTGGAGAGATCCGCCAGCTGCAGCCGCACAATCCGCACCAGTTCGGCCACCTGCAGCGGACGGAAGCGAATCACTTCGTCGATGCGATTGAGAAATTCCGGTCGGAACTGTCCTGCCAGAGCCGCATCCACGGCCTGCTGCAGTTGAGTGTCGTCGGCTGCTCCGGAACGGGCATGCTCCAGGATTGCGGGGCTAGCCAGGTTGCTGGTCATCACCACAACCGTGTGGCGAAAGTCAACGGTGCGGCCCTGAGAATCGGTGAGCCGTCCTTCATCCAGAACCTGCAGCAGCAGGTTGAACACATCCGGGTGGGCCTTCTCCACCTCATCCAGCAGCAACACGGCGTACGGGCGTCGCCGCACCGCCTCAGTGAGCTGCCCTCCCTCTTCGTAACCGACATATCCGGGAGGAGCACCAATCAGCCGGGCCACGGCATTGCGCTCCATGAATTCGCTCATGTCGAGCCGCACCAGGGCTTCCTCCTCGTCGAAAAGGGAGGTCGCCAGAGCTTTGGCCAACTCGGTTTTGCCCACCCCTGTTGGACCGAGAAACAAAAACGAACCAACCGGCCTGCGTGGATCCTTCATCCCGGCGCGAGCGCGACGGATTGCCGCAGCCACTGCTGCCACAGCCTCGCCCTGACCGATCACCCTCTCCGCCAGAAGGCTCTCCATCGCCAGCAGCTTGCGCCGTTCACCCGCCAACAGCCGCTGCACTGGGATCCCTGTCCAGCGGGCCACCAGATCAGCGATGTCGCCAGCTTCCACCTGCTCCCGCAGCAATGCTGTCTCCTCGGCCTGGGCCGCCAGCTGCTCCGCCTCCAGCTGCTCGCGCCTTTGTTGAACGGTGTGCAACTGGTCGTACTGCAACCGTGCCGCCTCCTCGAGGTCACCATCCCGCTCCGCCTCCGCAATGGCATGCCGCAGGTCTTCGTCCTGCTGCAACAGCTGACCCAGTTCCTCCAGCTGCTCCCGCTCGTGCTGCCAGCGTTGGCGCAGTGCATCGAGACGGGAGACCACGTCCAGACGATTGCGCTGCAGCTGAATTCGCTCCACATCCGGCGCCTGCTCGGCAGCAAGAAGCGCAAGTTCCACTCGACGGAGATCCGCTTCGGCCTCCTCCACCACCTGTGGCTTGGAGGTGACCTCAATCTTCAGCTGAGCCGCAGCCTCATCGATCAGGTCGATCGCCTTATCCGGCAGGCAGCGGTCGCTGATGTATCTGTCCGCCAATCGATTGGCGGTCTGAAGCGCTTCATCGGTGATGGTGACGCCGTGATGGAGCTCATAGCGCTCCTTCAGACCCCGGAGAATCTCCAGGCTCAGCTCAAGATCAGGCTCCCGGATCAACACCTGCTGGAAGCGACGGTTGAGCGCCGGGTCCTTTTCCACCGTGCGGCGGTATTCCTCAGGAGTGGTGGCACCGATACAGCGCAGATCTCCACGGGCCAGTGCCGGTTTCAGCAGGCTGCCTGCATCGGTGCTGCTGCGATCACTGCCCACCACGGTGTGGAGCTCATCGATGAACAGCACCACGCCTGAATCCGATCCACTCACCTCCTCCAGCACAGCTCGCAGGCGTTCCTCGAACTGGCCGCGGAACTTGGCTCCGGCAATCAGCGCACCGAGATCAAGCGCGATCAAGCGCAAACCCTGCAACGAATCCGGCACCTCACCAGCAACAATCCGCTGTGCCAGCAGCTGGGCGATCGCCGTCTTACCGACGCCAGGCTCACCGATCAGAACCGGATTGTTCTTGCTGCGGCGCGACAGAACCTTGATCAGATTGCGGATCTCGCCATCGCGTCCAACCACGGGATCCAAAGCCCCGCCCTCCGCCTCTGCCGTGAGATCAAGGCCGTACAACGCAAGCGCCGAGGGCTCCTGCTCCAACGCCAAGGCAGCTGGTGCATCCGGCGTCGAATCGGCCGAAACCGATACCGACGGAGCCGATACCGACGGAACGGGTGCGACCGAAACAGGTCCTGGGGAGACCGATGCTGCCGGAACGGGTCTCGACCCAACCAACGCCATCTGTGTTGGTTGGGTCATCGGCACCGGACCGCGCAACAGACGCTCCAATCGGTCCGACGGCAATCCCAGCGCGCTGAACAGCTCCGCCCCAATGCGCGGATCCATCCCCATGGCCGCGATCAGCGAAGGGACATCAATCAGGCGTTCGCCCCAACGGGCACGAACCCCATCGGCACTGTCCAACAACTGCTCGAGATCTTCTCCAATAAACAGATCGTCAACGCGAGCCGACGGCTGGTCGGCCAGCACATCCTCCAGGCGATCCAACAGGGCATCGGCCTGGATGGGCAAAGGCTCGACCCAGCGACGAAAAGTTGGATCGGAGAAAAGCACCTGAATCAGATGCTCCACATCAAGCTGATCGTGCCGCCAGCGCCGTGCCACATCCTGACCGGACAGCACAAGATCCCAGGCGGCATCAGAGAAACGATCGGGCTCCTGGGTCAGGCTGCCGCGGTTGGCTTGAGCTCCGGTCATGCAGCAGCGCGGGACGACAAGTCGATTAATTCCACTTTGTAGCCATCGGGATCTTCAACGAACGCGATCACCGTGGAACCGTGCTTCATCGGCCCGGGCTCCCGCACCACACGACCGCCCTGGTCTGTGATGCCAGCGCAGGTGGTGTGGATATCGTCAACTCCAAGGGCGATATGGCCATAGCCATCACCGTGTTCGTAGGAACTCGTGTCCCAGTTATGGGTGAGCTCCAGCACCGTCTGCTCGGATTCCGGCCCGTAACCCAGGAACGCCAGGGTGAAGCGCCCACGTGGGTACTCCTTTTGGCGCAACAGCTGCATACCCAGAACCTGGGTGTAGAAGGCGATGGAACGCTGCAAATCTCCGACCCGAAGCATGGTGTGCAGCATCCGCATGGACGACTAATCCCCCGACATTCGCGCCACGCATTCTGGCGGGGTGCGAAAGATCACAATGGGAATGCAGAGGGCGACCCATAAAATCGCCCGGTTTACACCCCGCCCACCGTGATCGACTCGCTCGACCTCGTCATCGACACCATCGTGGCCCGAGAGGTACTCGATTCCCGCGGCAATCCAACCGTTGAGGCCGAGGTGATGCTGGAAGGTGGCGCCATGGGTCGGGCCATTGTTCCAAGTGGTGCAAGCACCGGCGCCCATGAGGCCCACGAACTGCGGGACGGCGGCGATCGCTACATGGGCAAGGGCGTCAGCCAGGCAGTGACTCATATCGAGGAGCGAATCGCTCCAACCTTGTGTGGCCTTTCAGCACTCGATCAGGCCGCAGTGGATGCGGCGATGCAAGAGCTCGACGGCAGCGACAACAAATCGAACCTTGGTGCCAACTCCATCCTCGCTGTGAGCATGGCCACCGCACGCGCCGCCGCCAACGGCCTCGGCATTCCCCTGTACCGCTACCTCGGTGGGCCAATGGCCAACCTGCTGCCGGTGCCTCTGATGAATGTGATCAACGGTGGGGCCCACGCTGCCAACAGCCTGGACTTCCAGGAATTCATGCTGGTTCCCCATGGCGCCCCCAGCTTCCGCGAGGCCCTGCGCATGGGAACCGAGGTGTTCCACACCCTGAAGGGATTGCTCAGCACCAGAGGGATGAGCACCGCAGTAGGCGATGAGGGCGGTTTTGCGCCCGACCTGGGCAACATCGAAGCCGGTGAAATTCTGGTGGAAGCGATCACGAAAGCCGGTTACAAGCCCGGTGAACAGATCTCCCTGGCTCTGGACGTGGCCAGCACTGAATTCTTCGAGAACGGCCGCTACGCATTCGACGGCGGCAGCTACGACAGCTCAGAGATGGTGGGTCAGCTCGAGCAACTGGTGGAGAAATTCCCGATCGTGTCGATTGAGGATGGCCTGGCCGAGGACGACTGGGAGGGCTGGAAGCTGCTGACCGAGCGGTTGGGTGCCAAGGTCCAGCTGGTGGGCGACGACCTGTTCGTGACCAATACCAAGCGCCTGCAGCGGGGTATCGACGACGCGACTGCCAACTCGATCCTGATCAAGGTGAACCAGATCGGTTCGCTCACCGAAACACTGCAAGCCATCGATCTGGCCGGCCGCTCCGGGTACACCAGTGTGATCAGCCACCGAAGTGGTGAAACGGAAGACACCACCATCGCTGACCTGTCGGTCGCCACACGGGCCGGTCAGATCAAGACCGGTTCATTGAGCCGAAGCGAGCGCGTGGCGAAATACAACCAGCTGCTGCGCATCGAAGACGAGCTGGGCAGCCAGGCCATCTACGCCGGGGCCGTGGGTCAGGGGCCCAGGGGGAAGGCTTGACCCAGTGATCGATCGTCAGCGGTTGGAGCCAGGCAGCTGCTCCAGCCGCTGGTCGCGTCGCATACGGATCTGCATGCGGAACCAACCCAGTCCGACGGGAAGTGTGGCCGTTGCGGGCAGGATGGCCCAGACAGGACGAACGCTGGCGCCGATGATCGCAGTGGCCAGCGCCAGACAGCCGAGAAGAACCGACTGTCCGATCGACTGCTGCGCCAGGGTCATGCGGCGGAACTGCCGATCGGATTCACCCAGACGCACCTGAAGCTGCAAATCACCCTGCTCCAGGCGCTCCAGGTTCTCGTCCAAACGGCGAGGAAGTGCAGCTGCACGGCTGCTGAGTGCTCCCACCTGGCGACCGATTTCATTGAACAAATCGCTGGATCCGGTTCCGCTGGAAGTCATCAGGGGCAGAAGGTAGGGCTTGGCAATCGCCACCAGGCTAAAAGCGGGATCAAGGCTTCGGCCCACTCCTTCAAAGGTGGACAGAGCCCGCATCACAAAAATGAGTTCAACGGGCAGTCGGAAAGGCTGGCCATACACCAGGTCGTAGAGATCCCCCGAAAGTTTGTCGATCACATTGGAACTGAAGGGTGGCGTGAGGGCTTCGTTCAACATCAATCGCACCAGCCGGCGCACCGGACCCACATCAATCTCACGGGCAATCACGCCGGCCGCCTGCATCTCCTCAACCAATGCAGCGGAATCCCTCGCAGCCGCAGCGCGAATCATCGAACCGAGCCGGCGACGCAGGGCATCCGACAGCAACCCCATCATTCCGAAGTCGTAGTAGATGAGCGCTCCGTCGGAGGCCACCGCCAGATTGCCGGGGTGAGGATCAGCGTGGAAAAAGCCAAAACGCACCAGCTGCTTCAGATAGCTGGCTGCTCCGATTTCCGCCACAGCTGAGGGGTCGATGCCTGCCTCAATCAGGGCCTCGCGGTCGTTGATCTTGATCCCGGGCAGATAGTCGAGACACAGCACTCTGCGGCTACTGAGCTCCCAGACCACACCTGGAATGCGGATGCGCTCGTCATCCAGAAATTGCTGGCGGAACCGGGCCGCGTACTGGGCTTCCACCCGAAAATCCAGTTCCCGCAGCAGCACTCGGCGGCACTCCCGTGCCATGGCTGGCCAGTCTCGACCACGTCCCCAGCTGGGATGACGCTGCAGCACCGCCGCCACCTGCTGCATGACATCGAGATCGAGCCTGAACAAGCGATCCAGCCCCGGGCGCTGCACCTTGAGCACCACCTGTCGACCGCTGCGCAGGCTGGCCCTGTGCACCTGTGCCAGAGAAGCAGCTCCTAGGGGCTCAGGGTCCAGATCAATGACTTCAGCGCAGCGCTGGCCCAGCTCCTGCTCCAGCACAGTCTGGACCTCGGCAAAACCGAAGGCGGGAACACTGTCTTGCAAAGCGGCGAGCTCAGCCACCCAACCAGCGGGGAGGATGTCCGGCCGTGCCGAAAGCAACTGCCCGAGCTTGATGAATGCCGAACCCAGCCGCAGCAATTCAGCAGTCAGCCAGTGGGCGCGCTGACGCTGGCGTTGAGCTCTCAACTCCGCATTGACACCACCTGGATAGCTCCAGGACTGAGCGTCCCACCAGAGCAACAGCAGCAGTGTGAGCACCGAACGCCAGATGCGCAGCGCACGCAACAGCCCCGTCATCAAGAGCGCACCTCAAGAGAGCGGTTGATCTCCGCTACGGAAGCCCTCAACCGATCAATCACAGCCTGCGGCGTCTGATCCTCCGGCGGAGATGCAGTGTCTGAAACGGTCATGTCAGACGCTGCATCCGCAGGCTCTGCCTGGCCTTCATCGCGCTCAAGCCGATCGGCTTCAGCCCGCACTTCCTCCTGAAACAGATCCCATTCCTGACGGAATCGATCTGGTGCATCCTGCGCCA
>CAJWZN010000043.1 GCA_913050105.1 uncultured Synechococcus sp. | reverse complement strand
GATGATCGGCTTGAAGGCATCTCCGATCCAGATGATCCGTTGCACGTGGATGCGTTGATGCCGGAGGGGCCCGCTCAATACATCCGCTGGTTTATTCAACTGGCTGAACAGCGCGATTCAATCGCTTCGCGCTGAGACAGCGCTCCTTGCCACCGATCTATTTCATGAAACGTTCATGAATTGATGGCCAACGTTGATGCCGCAACAGTCCGGAAGCGCCAAGGTTGGGCCATAAACGAACCGTGCGCGCTGAGAAGACTCAATGACAGTTGCTTCGATGGAGTTTCCCCCTCTGCGACGGTCAGCTCTCACGACGTTGCAGGTGAACCTGGGCTACCGCTGCAACCAGAGTTGCAGTCATTGTCACGTCAACGCTGGCCCGACCCGCACCGAAATGATGGGTCAGGAGTTGTTGGAACTGATTCCTGATGTTTTGCAGATCAGGGGCATCAGCTGCCTCGATCTCACGGGAGGAGCTCCGGAGCTGCACCCTGGATTCCGGGAGTTGGTGATCCATGCAAGGGCCGCCGGGGCCAGGGTTCTCGATCGCTGCAATCTCACCATCCTCTCGGAACCAGGGCAGGAGTCCCTGGCTGCGTTCCTGGCTGAGCAACGGGTGGGGGTTGTCGCGTCACTTCCCTGCTACAGCGCTGCCAATGTCGACAAGCAGCGGGGCAACGGCGTGTTTGAGCGCAGCCTTGAGGGGCTGCGTCAACTCAATGCACTGGGGTATGGCCGGGGCGATGCAATGCGGAGTCTCGATCTGGTGTACAACCCGCAGGGTCCGTTTCTGCCGCCACCCCAGGCCGGTCTGGAACAGGACTACAAAAGAGAGCTGGCTGCCCTGGGAATTTGCTTTGATCGTCTCCTCACCCTCGCCAACATGCCGGTGCAGCGCTTTGCGCGGCAGCTTGAACTTCAGGGTCAGTTGGCTGATTACCAGCAACTCCTGGTGGAGGCCCACAACCCCGCCAATGTTGAGGCGGTGATGTGTCGTGGGCTGGTGAGTGTGGATTGGCAGGGACATCTCTTTGATTGCGACTTCAATCAGCAGCTGGGACTCCCGCCTGCTGGATCTGGGCGTCACCTTCGCGATCTGCTGAATGTGGATGCTCTGGCGGCTGATCAGCCGATTCAGACGGCTCCCCATTGCTACGGATGCACCGCTGGTGCTGGGTCCAGTTGCGGTGGAGCGCTGCAGTCAGCGGCATAGTGATCCGTTATGGCCTCTCACTTGATGAAACGTGCCCTTCTGGTGCTCGGTTCGGTGCTGTTCATAACGGGGGTATCCGCTGTGGCGAAACATCACGGTGATCAACAACCGAAGCAGGCGATGTTCAAAACCCAGCAGGCCGCAGAAGCTGCAGCTCCTGGTTTTGGCTGTGAAGGAGCCCACCGCATGGGTTCAATGTGGATGGTGTGTGCTCAGCACGATCAGGCTGAACACCATGGCCAGCACTGATTGATGGCCAACGACTTGATGGCCAACGACGAGCACTGCAAAACGCCTGTCAAACACATCGCGATCGGTGTTGCCCCCATGGGGACGGTTGCTGTAGGCATCGTGCCCATGGGCGTCATTTCCATCGGCGTCGTTCCCATGGGAGTGGTGTCCATCGGTGTGGTGGCCATGGGGGTGATCAACGCCGCCATCGTTGGAATGGGTCTGATCGCTGTTGGGGTCAACACCATGGGAGTGATCACGGCAGGGCCGATGAGCATGGGATTGATTCAGCTCCGCTCGACCACCAATCCCCGCTATCTGGCGTACCCCAGCCGTGAACAGGCGGAGGAGCAGGCCCGCCAACTCGGTTGTGAGGGAGTGCACCGGATGGGAGACCACTACTGGATGCCCTGTTCTGAACATCCGCAGTGAATGCTTGATCACGGTTCAAGCTGCCCTTAACAATGACTTCCGGGACAGTCCTGCTGCTGCCCGTGTGCAAAACGTCGCATCGTGGCTTGAGTGGTGTAGACGGTTGTTCCTTCGTGCACACCACACCACGAAACCGTGTTCAGGACCTCCTGATCCGGCGCTGGCAGGAGTCGGAGTCGTTGTCTCTTCTGCATCACTGGCAGATGCAGACTCTTCTCTCAACCTTGCGGCGGGAGAAGCAGCTGGTGGCGCAGGAGTTGATTGGATTGATGCTGGATGACGTCTACGAACGGGAGGCCTGACAGGTCGAACAGATTCCCCGCACATTGAGGCTGGACTCGAGCAGTTCGAATCCGAATCGCTGCGATGCTTCAGCTCCGGCCTGCAGCACCGGCTCACTTTCGAATTCCTCAGTGCGGCCGCAACGCACACAAACAATGTGGTGATGGTCGCGGTGATCGGCTACGGCCAGTTCAAAGCGACGGCCGCTTTCGGTCAGCTCCAGCTCCTGCAGGAAGCCCATGTCTGCCAGCAGACGCAGGGTTCGGTACACCGTGGCCAGGGAAACCTTGAGCTTTTGCTGAGAGAGCTGCTGGTGCACCTCTTCCGCGCTGAGGTGACATCCTGATCCGCACTCTCTGAACAGATCAAGAACGCGCTGGCGTTGCGGAGTCATCCGACGCCCGTCCTGGTGGAGCCCCTGCTGAAGAGAGGGATCGACCGCCGCGGAAGCTGAGGACAACGCCAAGGGGGATGGGATCAGCTCTTCTCAACAGTACCTGCTAATGAGATTAATGCCACAGCTTTGGTCTGGATCTGCCTGGATGGAGAGGTCTGATCACGGATTAGCCATCAGAGAACAGTGATACGGTCCGCCGGAATGTGTCTTGAGACCGATGGAAACCCACGTGCTCACCTTCACCATCAGCAAGTCTTTTGCTGAGTGGGTTGCCACTTACGACGCCTCTCTACCTCTTCAGAAAATCGCTGGAATCACCTCGCTCTATCGGGGCATCAGCAAGGAGGATCCAACCAGGGTGTGTGCTGTGATGCAGGCCGCACCGGGGGTGATGGAGCAATTCATCGCTGACAACACCGACATGATCGTTGCCTCTGGCCATGTGCTCGAGAGCACCGTGAGTCAGGTGTTTGTCGCCGGCTGATGGTCTGGCGTCCCGCGCGTGCCTGGACCAGTCGATCGACCGTTTCGGGCTATCGCCATTTTGAATTGATCACCCAGGGCGGGCGTGGAGATCAGCGCTGGGTTGAACTGGCTGCTGTGCTGAATCCGTCCCACCGGGAGATGATTCCCTGGAGTGAACTGAACGATCGCAACCGCTGGACCAGTGGGTGGCAATCCATCCCGAAGGACGATCCAGGTTCTGATTCGGCCTCTACTGAGGGGCCTGCGCTCTGAATCAACCCATTCCTTTCTGCGATTCGCGGAAGGCCTTGAGTTTGTCGATGTCTTTTTCTTCGTCGATGCTGTAGTCGGTGAGGATCAAAGCCTTCCCGATGGTGCCAAGGGCATATTCGATTCGGTCGAGGTCGCGACGACCATCGCCATCAGCCCTTGCGGCTCGGATCACCTCAGGTCTGAGCTGGTCTGCCAGTTGCTCAATCGATTGAGCGATGGCGCGTGCTTGCTGGAGAAAATCGTCGGCTTGCATCAGAAATGAGCTGCTGCTGATGGACTCTGCCAGCGCCAGAGTGACGTGAATGCTGCCACTGTTCGACATGTTCTCTGCAGTGCAACTCGTCACACTGGTGGTCAGCGGCCTGCTGGGTTTGCCCGCAGCTGCTGCTGAGCTGCCTGGTCAGGCTGGCCCGACGGAGGCGCTGCTGCACCCGGGTGGGCTGCGCCTGACCACCCGGCGGACCGAAGATCTGTTCCCGGATGGCAACCGCCTCTGGAAAGTGGAGTTGCATCGGGGGGAGCAACGCCTTGCCAGTTGGAGCGCGGCCAGTGGAATTGCACGCCAGCAACGTGCGGATCGGCGCTGGAGTCCAGGCAATGCGGCTCCGCTCCCAGCCGGCACCTATCGGCTGGGCATTCCGGAACCCTGGGGGCAGGATCTCTGGTTCGACCTTCAACCCCGTTTCGACACCACCCGAAGCGCTTTGGGGATTCATCGCTGTTACCCGGGGACCGGATGTATCTGCATTCCAGATCGAGAGGACATCGATGCGTTGGCGGCCTGGGTTCGTCAGGCCGGGATCAGAGAACTCTTGGTGGTGAACTGACTTGGTGATTGCAGCGCTAAACATCTTCAGATGCCACCCGGCATTGGCCTTTTACGGAGGGACCTTTTAGAAACGGCCTATGCCATGGCTTGCATCGGATTCGTGGATGTGAATATCTGGATGATCGTCGGCTTCCTTTTGGCGGCTTATTCGGTCGTGGCCAACGATTCGCTTCAGACGCTCGGAACCTATATCTCCTCCAACAGGAGACGCACCCCGAAGGTGGTGCAGATGATCTTCATCTGCTCGGTCACCATTGTTGTTCTGATGTTGGGCTGGTTCCTCAAGGACGGTGACCCCGCCTGGGGACGTCTCAGTGTTCCGGGCAAGGAATTTCCGTTGCCAGAGTCGTTCTCCTGGGTTTATGTGCTCCCACCGATCGCGGTGTTGGCGTTGACGCAGTGGGGTGCACCGGTCAGCACCTCCTTTCTGGTGTTGTCGTCGTTTCAGCCCTCCAACATCGGCACGCTGCTCACAAGCTCCCTTGCCGGGTACGTTCTCGCGTTCTTCGTCGGTCTTACGGCCTACGGCCTCGGCTTGTGGCTGCTGGAGCGATCGGTGTTCCGCCGCGCTCAGGAGGCCAGGGACTTCAACAGGATCTGGTATGTCCTGCAGTGGTGTTCCACCGGTTTCCTGTGGAGCATGTGGTTGGTGCAGGACCTGGCCAACATTTTCGTATTCCTGCCTCGCCGTCTTGAGCTCGTTCCGATGGCGATCTGCACCTTGGTGCTGTGCGTGGGGCTGTGCGTGCTAGTGGCCAGTGGTGGTGGTCCAATTCAAGCTGTTCTTCGCTCCAAGACCAACACCGCTGATCTCCGTTCGGCCACGGTGATCGACTTTTTCTTTGGTCTCTGCCTCCTCTACAAAGCCTTCCTTTCCACCTTCCCGTTGAGTACAACCTGGGTGTTCCTGGGGTTGATCGGTGGTCGTGAGATCGCCCTGAGGATCAAGGAGAAGGAGTTCGAAGAGACCTTCACCAACCAGGACAGCGGGGGGATCGCCAGGATCATCGGCAGTGATCTCTGGAAGGCTTTCGTCGGTGTTGTTGTGAGCCTGGTGATCGCTGTAGGCATCCAGCCCCTGGTTCAGATCATGGGTGGCTGATCACAACCCGTTGGGCATGAATCCGATACCGTTCGATTCCGTGAACGGATTCCGATTGTTGTGACGGAATCAGCCTCCAGGCAGCAACGCCGGGATGACAGTGGTCGTTTTCGGTCGTCCGGTGAGCCACCGGCACGACCCGTGCAGGTTTGGCTCAAGCCGGATGTGCTGGCGCGTTTGGATGCCTATTGCTCGCTGTACGGCATCGGCAGGGGGCGTGCCATTGGACATTTACTCCAGGGGGCGTTGCCAGACCCGCGTTGGATGCCGGCTGGAGCAACGCTGCTGAACCAGTCTTCAGAGTCGCGATCAGAGGATGCTGATCAAGCCGATGCAGTGGCCTCAGCTCAAGGTTTGGCATCGCGGGGAAATGACCATGATTCAGAGCTTGCGGCCCTCGGCGCCATGCCCCGATCTCAGCCTTTGTTCCAGCCACGCGATCGAGTGGCCAACAGCATGGGCACTCGCTTTGGCTGTATTTCCGCCGAGCCTTTGCAATGGGTCGCAGCTGTTCGCTTTGCCGATGGAACGCTGCGTCCCGGGCACTGGAGTTACGCCGTGGCTTGGGATGGGCAGGCCGGATTGACCATTCGCTACTCGGAGGATCTTCTTCAGACGCTGCCGGAGCAGGACAAGGCAAGTTGAGACGGATTGGACCATTTGTTGTGGTCATGAACCGCTGATTGGGCTATTGCGAAGAAAGGTGCGGCGCGTCATGGGACGGCTGGTGGGACTGTTTTCGCTGACACTGGTCGCTTTGACGTCCGGTGTTTCTGCGGCGACCGATCCTGAGGTGCTTCTCAGACAACGCCAATCGATTCTGGAAGCCCATCGCACGCTGGTCGCTGCGGGATGGTCTCCTGCACCAGCTCAAGAGCCATCACCTCGGGAAAGGCTTTGGTCTGCTGTTGCCTTGCCGAGTTTGTCGGCCTGCTCCGGCACGGGCGCGGGCTTTTGCCGTTTTGATTACCAGCGGCAACAGCAACGCCTCTCGGTGGTAACGGTGCCATCCGATCCTGGACAGCCCTCGATTGGTCGGGTGGAGCGTTGGTGGTGATTAGGGATTGAGCTGTTGTTCACGCCAGGCGTCATGACGACACCAGAGAATTCGCTGATGGGGATGACGGGTGAGGTCGAGGAGTTCGGCGCGGTTGATCTGGAGTTGCAGCACCACGAAGTGCTCTGGTGGTGCCACGCTGTCGTCTAGCTCTTCCGGGAAGTCGGCCTCCCGTTCCAGTGGCTGGCCTGGAGCGGGCCAGCCCCAGAGAGCGCGCCCCCGCGGCGTCAGATTTTGCCAACTTTGAGTGTTGCTGTTCTGTTCCTGACGCATCCAGGTTCCCCGAAACCGGTATTGCTGTTTCGCCTTCGGCAGCAACCAGCACAGCTCCACGTTGGGTTGCTGCACCAGTTCCTCGAATTTGGCGCTTCGCCTGTCGGTGTACAGCTCCAGCCGATCGCCTCCGTGCCACCCGCGGAACACCAGAGTGCGGACCCGTGGTGTGCCATCGAGCCCCGTAGTGGCCAGCTGAAGCCAACGGGCCGTTGGTTGCCGCCCCTCCCGTGCGCGGGCACCTTTGAGTAGGGCCCGCCAGGGCGGAAGAGATGCAGCGATGTTTGAGGATTGGTTTGAAGGTTCAGTCATGGCGTTGCACAGGTCGAGTGATCGACGTTGTCTTGCTGGTTAGAGGCCATGCAGCCGAGCTTGTTCAACGGCCGCTCTCACAACGATCGAGTGTCGCCTTACCAGTGGTCTCATCGCGTCGTATCCACCCCCGATCACAGTGGCGATTGGAATGTTTCGGCGGAGCGCTGCGTCCAGAACCAGATGATCTCGCTGGAGCAGTCCCGCATCTGTCAGATCGAGCCGTCCAAGGCGGTCGTTGCTATGGGGGTCGACCCCTGCGTTGAACAGCACTAAATCCGGGTGGTGCTGATCGAGCAATTGCGGTACTCGATCGCCGATGGCCTCCACATAGGCATGATCATCGGTGGCATCGGGCAAGGCGATGTCGACATCACCACTCACCTTGCGCAGCGGAAAATTGCTGGCGGCATGCACCGACAGGGTCGTGACTCTGGCGTCGTTTTGAAAACAGGCTGCTGTTCCGTCTCCTTGATGCACATCGAGGTCCACCACAAGGATGCGTTCCAGCTCACCTTGATCCAGCAGAACTTTGGCGGTGATCGCCACATCGTTGAAAATGCAGAAGCCGCTGCCGAAATCTGGATGGGCATGGTGGGTTCCTCCGGCCAGGTGACAGGCGACGCCATGTCGCAAAGCCATTCGGGCGGTCAGTAGCGTTCCCCCCACCGCGAGCCAGGTGCGTTGCACCAGAGGGCGCGTTGCCGGTAGGCCGATCCGCCGTTGTTCCGGCCGGGTCAGTCGGTCTCGACTGAAAGCTTCGTGATAGCTGCGCTTATGAATACGTTCCAGGTCCTGCCTGGTAATGCTCAGTGGGCTGAAGATCTGCTGGGGTTGGATCACCTCTTCTTCCAACAGCAGGCTGCGTAGCAGCCTGAATTTTTCCATCGGAAAGCGATGGGTCGATGGCAGTGGAGCTGAGTAGCGCTCGTGATAAATGATGGGAACGGACACAGCGCCTTCTTCAACGGCCTGAACTGCACCATTCCAGCCGGCCAGGAGGGCCGCTGTTGATGGACTTCAAGCCATTTGTCGCTCGAGCAGCCAGGTGTTGAACCCGCTGGTGTCGAGTTCAGCAATGCAATCTTGGATCTTGCGTAGGTAGCTGAATTTGATCTGTCCCAGCCTGCGCCCTTCCTGACTTGACGGACCGGCTGAGATGCGCTGCTGATTCAGCAGGTTCAGCTCACGGTCGAGGTGTTCCATCAGCTTCAACAGGGAATAACCGTGCCTTATCTCCTGTTGTGTAAGCGAGATGCTGAATCGCCTCATCTCAGACCCTTAAGGGTTTCTTGAGTGTCGCATGGTGCGACTATCGCTGGATTCCCTGCTGGTGGGTTGCGTTGATTTAGACGCTCCCTCCGGTTTTGGAATGGGGACGTCCCATGCATCGCGTCAAAGGGTTGGAAAGGGTAGAAGCCACTTGTCACCCTGTGGTCAACAACAGATCTGGAGGATGAGCAGTGTCTTGCGATGGAGGGACAATTAGCCTCCAAACATTCATCGATAGCTTTAAGAGTCAACCACCGTGTGCACGTGGAATTCCATTTCAGCTGAGGCCCTGAGGAGTCGCCGCGAGTCTGGTCGTAGAAAGCATCACTACACCTGGGATCTTGACGATGGGCGCCCTGGGTTTGTACGCCACACCAAAAAGGATCGTCTCAAGATCTACGTGGATGCTGACGGTGATGGGCTATTCACGGCTGACGACAAACTGGTTGGCCGCGCTCGGATCAAAAAGCCCTATCGGTCGATGGGGCAAGGCGAGATTCTTGAATTTGAGGCTTACGGGACAATCACAGCCTTTAATGCTCTAGATACATCTTCATCAGGCAGCCATGCAGATCTTTCTTCTGACGCAGGTTTGACCTTTGGACTTCCGAATGGGGATGTGGCTGCTGTTTTTAAAAGGATCTTTCTGCCTGAAGACTATTTGTGAACCTGCCTGACAATGAGCTTGGGCTCAGCTCTCTGGATGAGCTGATCGATTGGACCAAAACTTATATCCACTTCAAGCAAGCACTCGAGGTGGTTGGACGGGCTCCAGAGCTTGCTGAACCTTACTTCTCTTCATTTGAGCCATTCTTGCAGCGTTTCACCCAGGAACTTGCCAAACAGGAGCGCTTGGAATCAAGGTTGCCGAAAGAGATGAGGGAGTCAATCGCTTCTGAAAAGCCTTACCTGATCATTATTCGTGAATTACTTCAGTCCCGCGTTAGCAACTCTGATGCCCTTGCATGAGATATCAGCGTTTCCGATGCGTCCGAAGGTTAATCACGGTATTGATCGCTGCCAAAATGACGAGGAGTGTCAGGCAAAACGACTTGTAATCCATGGTTCTGAGCGACGTGAACCAAACGTTCAACGAAGTTGGATAATGAATCTGGATCTCAATGTGGGGATATAAGACTCAAGTTTGGAAGCAAAGTCTTATCTCTGGGAGGCGACTCCAGAACCCTCTGTCATAGAGATTTAGTCGTGGCCGACGGCGATAAATCACCGGAGCGATTCGGCCACAGCAAAATAATGACGGCTTTTCGTATCGATTGACACAGTTGCCATTTCTCTTAACAATGAGACGTTCGTCCGCAACGCAAGGTTGGCGAACGAAGCATCTCTTGTTGGGCATCGCTCTGCCCACAACCCAGACGCTTATGCATCTGAGGCCATGATCATGGTACGAAAAGAGCGGATTTGACGCGATAGGTCTCCTATTTCTCGAGTTCCGCAATTTTCGTGCGAACGAGTCTGATTCAAGGATTTTCTGCTACTTCTCCATGCAGGGGAAAGTCGCGAAGGCAGCCAGACGACGTCCCTGCCTTGCAGGAGAGGGCTTCCTCTCGAACAAACAGAACCGGACTTGGCTGGGTATCAAATGGTTGAGCTTCATCCGTTGAAAGTGTTCATGATTGGCTTGCTACTCAGCAGGCGGCTGTTCTGCGTATGAACCTTTCTTGGCTGCTCATTGTTCTGGGGCTGGCAATAGATCCCACCAGTGCCAAAGCTCAGCTTGATGATGGTGGAATTTACGACAACTACACCGACTATGAGGCTTGTAATGCTTTTCTCAGTGGAGACCAGAATATTGAGGAAGAGCTTTGGAATATCGACTTCAGCGATTGCCTAGACCGCTGGCC
>CAJWZN010000042.1 GCA_913050105.1 uncultured Synechococcus sp. | reverse complement strand
GATCAGCAATGGATCAATAGGTGGATTGCGGCAAGGTAAAGCCCGATTGCATATGCCCGATATCGAGCAACACCCAGGTGAGCCAGATCAGAACTGCAGCGACACCGGCACCGGCGGCAACCTTTGCCACCGATCGACCGATCATCTCCATCAAGCTGACCTCTTTCATCGGACCTGCAACAGACCGTTCAATTCTGCCGTGATCGTCAAACAACCGGGCCACAAAGCCTCCCCCGTGGCGGGGTTGGTGAATCTCCAGCTGCAGCAGCCGTCAGAGAGACAAGCCCGAGCACAGTTGACCAACAATGCCCTGCCCAGTGAACAGCTCAGTCAGCAGGCCGATCAGAAAACCGAGCATTGCCAGACGACCGTTCAGCATTTCGGCACGGGTCATTTGCTCAGTCTGAATCTGGGCCTTGGCGGCATCCTGATACCAGTCTTCACGGACCTGGCTGGGGGACTTGACCATGCATCTGATGTATGTGAAGCGATGTTAAGCAGCGCTGGAGAGTTCAGGCGAGTACGGCGCGCATGAACTGGTCTGCCAGCTCAACGGCAAGATCGCAATTCATCTCCTCTGTTCGCCCCGAACGCTTTCTGGGCTTGAACGAGTGGTCTCCATCAGGAATCCATTGAAGCTGCAGTGGAGGTTTCAGGTCGTACCTGGAAACTTCATCAGCGCAGCCCATTGGATCACGCTCTCCTTGCAGAATCAAAAGGGGTGCTTTGAGTTGCTCCAGGTGTTCCGTGCGAACCCTTGAGGGTTGTCCAAACGGATGGAACGGATATCCAAAACAAAGGCCTGCTCGAACAGCGCCTGATGAAGAAAGCTCATTCAGCAGCATGCTGGCGATCCGACCTCCCATGGATTTCCCGCCAATGAAAACGGGACGATCGGAAGACACCTCGCCAACAACCTCGCGGAAGCAGTTGAGCAAAACCGGCGCACGATCAGGAGGGCGTCGCCTGCCCATCTCCTGTGCACACCGCATGTAAGGGAATGCAAATCGATGAACCAACCATCCACGGGAGTTGAGGCCTCCAGCGACGGCTTCCATGAAGGGAGAATGTTCTGAAGCTCCCGCACCGTGAGCAAAAACGAGTGCCGCTGGTGCCTCAGAAGGCCCGGTACTCAACAGAGACTGGGCCATCAACAGACTTAAGGATCAGCGGGATGCGATGGCTTCAGCCATCGGAGCAGCGGTGCCTGCTTCAACCACTGGTGTTGACTCGGAAGACGCGTCAAAGCGGCGCGCGATCAGTTCGTCGATCGAGAACAAACCAGGGCCACAGGCCAGAATCGCTGCGGCAGCTCCGAGATAGAGGCCAAGAAGCTCCAGCAGGAAGATGTTGAAACCTGCGGTAACGATCGCGTGATAAATCGCGACCGAGATCGTTCCAGCGATCGCCATGGCACCCACTCGGGTCAACAGCCCTGTGATCAGCAACCAACTTCCGATCACCTCAGAGAAGGCTGCGACGTAGGAGAGCAGGATCGGGAAAGGGAGATGCAGAGGACGAACGAAGGCGTCAGCGAAGTTTTCGATATTGGCCAGCTTCTCGTAACCGTGATGAATCAGCAGGGCTCCGGTGAAAACACGCAGAACAAGCAGACCGAGATCCGCCGCAATCGCACGGGTCAGGACGAGACGGATCATCGGCTTCAGTCGTTACGTGACGCAACTATACGTAATTTCATGAAGTCCGCTTTACATCAACCCAACAAGCTGGCGTAGGTTTTTTTACTTATCAAGCTTTTTCCCGGGCGTCAGTCGTCGTAAACCAGGCACTCAGGCTCGTCGGGATTCTGTTCACAGAACAGCTCCAGGGGTGTTGGGTCGTGGCTGTCCTCGGGAAACTGTTTTTTGTGATCCAGAAGCCATTGCAGCTCCTCGGTGAGATGACGCACCTTGCCGTCGTTGTGATCCGAAAGAGCTTTCAGAAACTCCTCTTGGTCCTTCTGGATGTGCTCGTCGATGGTTTTCATGTCCAGATCACTCCGGGAGACAACAGCGTGGTAGCTGAGCCAGGCCGGTTAGATCAGTCGGTATTTGTACCTTTATTGCTGAAAGCACACAAGGTCTCCTTCCCCTGACAGGCATCACGAGGTGTGACACCTCAGTGGCGGCGACGACGAGCCACGTGGAGAGTCAGTCCATTGATCTCTTTGGTAATGGACAGCATCAGGCCCATGCTGCTGACCGGTGGAATCCTCTTCGCCATGGGTCTGGTGATCGGAGTTGCCATTGGATCAGCCACCGCGGTCTCTGCATTGACGCAGGGCGCCCCTGACGTGCTTCAGAGCTGGTCAGGAGTGGTGGCCATGCCCTGATCCAGGTCAGATCAGCGCCAGCGAACGGGCCTTTTTCAGTGCAGTCGCGTTGTGGTCGTTTTCATTGGTGCGACTCAGTTCGAGGTTGAAGAACAGAGCAGTGGATTCAAAGAAGTAAGGCCCTGCGTGCCATGTTCCGGGGTGAAGCTTGATGCCTTCGCCTGGATGAAGCTTCACCAACAACAGGGCTTCCGACGCGATCGCGTCGCCGGGAGGAGCAACAACCATCCAGAAGGGTTGAGCATCAGCGGACCCCAGGCACTGACTGACAAGGCGGTGACGCGTCATGGCCGCCACCTTCGGTGGCCGACGCCGAAGTCGCATCAGATAAAAGCGGGGATGATCAGCCTGATCAAAGTGGAGCGTTGCATCCTGAAGCCCAAATCTTGCTGGATCGTCCTGCGGTTCAAGCAACGTTCCACAGACAGCAAAGCGGGGATCCCGCACATCAACGGGCTGTAAAACCTCAGACATTTTCAGACCAGCGAGGTCAGCGCATTCCGATGCTGATGTTCCCGCAACTGATCAGCTGCTCGAGCCGGGCTGTGAGTTTCTGCTCTGTGCGATCGAAGTTGTCGTGGTGACCCGCCACGAATGCAAGCTCCTCACTCGTGATCACCTGGTGGGTCACAGCGTCGAGGTAGATCTGGACGAGGGACATCATTCGACGTCATCGGAGCGCAATCCTGGCAACCGAAAAGGAAGACCGGGGGCAACGTCCATCACATGAGGTGATAGCCATGCAGAAACAGCAGATTCAGCAGCTGGTCAAAGAGTGCTCGATGGGGCTGTTTGATCTTGCGTGTTCCGTCAGCGGTCACAGCAGCTGGGACCTCAATCTGCCGGTGGGGGTGATCGATGCTCGCCGCAACAGGCCGAAGCTGATGGTGACCGCAGTGGGAACGATCAATTCGATGGTGAGGGCTTCCTCCACCATCGGGCATCCGCTGATGCGGCAGTTCTTCGAACGAATGGAATCGGTTGGGTTGGACAAGGCCCTGGAGGAATCGATCGGCGGTGAACAGGCCGATGACTTCGCCGAAATCTGGCAGGCCTACAAACAGGAGCGATTCGAAAACGGCGCTCCCATGTGGAGCATCGAAGACGCCACGGCCTTCGTGCTTCAGACCAGGGATGCCCATCAAGACCGCGAAGTCGCCTGCATCGCCATCCTTCCGGGAGAGCCGCATTCGATCGCCACTTTTTCCGTGCCGATCGCCTTCCTCACCCATGTCTGAGCGCAGGTTCACCCATGGCCGCTGATCTCCTGCTGCTGCTTGCACTGGGGGGAATCGCCGTTGTGGCCAATGCTCTGTCGGCTTTTGCCGGTGGTGGAGCCGGCCTGGTGCAGCTGCCGGCACTGATTTTGCTTGGACTGCCCTTCGCCTCGGCTCTGGCCACCCACAAGCTGGCCAGCGTGGCCCTCGGGATTGGTGCCGCCGGCCGCCACTGGCGCGCCAGCAGCCTTGATCAACGCCTCTGCCTTCAGGTGCTCCTTGCAGGTCTGCCAGGGGTGTGGGTCGGCGCGAGCACCGTTCTGGCACTGCCGGATCGCATCGCCACCGCAGCCCTCGGCCTGCTCACCCTCTGCCTTGGGCTGTACTCCGCCCGAAGGCCTGAACTTGGTGAAGTCGACCGCGAGATGAACCACAACCGGCAGCAACAACTGATCGGGGTTGGGGTGCTGTTTGCCATTGGCGTGCTCAACGGCTCACTCACATCCGGGACAGGCCTGTTCGTGACGCTGTGGCTGGTGAGATGGTTCGGCCTCAGTTACCCGAGAGCCGTCGCCCACACGCTGATTCTGGTGGGCCTGGCCTGGAACGGCACAGGTGCCTTGGTCCTCGGGTTCAGCGGTGAAATCCGCTGGAGCTGGGTACCGGCACTCGTGGTGGGGTCACTGATTGGCGGATATCTCGGCGCTCATCTTTCGCTCAGCAAGGGCAGCCGACTGGTGAAACGTGCTTTTGAACTGCTTTCACTGCTGATGGGGGTGTCACTCCTGATCCGGAGCCTCTGAGCTGGAATCCGCCAGGAAACGGTCGGCAAAACGGGTGGCCATCACCACCGTTGCAACGCCATACACCGTGAACGTGACGGCCTGTCCGGAGGTTCCCGGCTCATACACATCACCCACCAACAGCATCCAGTCGATCAGGGATGCCACGGTGCCCCAGATCACCACCCAGACGGAAACGTAGGTAATCCCTCGGATCGTTGGATTCACGCAACTGCAGGCAGAGATATCAAGGCTAGAAAACCAGGTGTCGATCCATTCCTCCAGATTCCTGGAGCCTGGACTCCCGTAATCTCACGGAACTCTGGAGAACTGATGCCGAAAAAGCGCCGCAAACTCAACAAGGACATGGAGGCTCAGATGGATGCCGCCAAGCGAAAGATCGAGCTGGTTTCAGCGCTGATCCACGACATTCGCGACGAAGACATCCAAGGTGAGTACCTGGCGGCCTTCGGTCAGATCCGAACAGCGGTGGTGAACTGGGTGGCGAAATACACAACAGATGGTTTTTGTGAGGAAACAGAGGGGCTCAAGGCCCTCTTCGATGGTCTGATCAAGGAATTTGAGGAGGAGTACGAACTCTGATTCCCGATCCGCAACGCCTCAAGCTGCGCCTGGCCGTTGTCGGCCATGTGGAGTGGATGTCGTTCCTGCAGGTGGATCAACTGCCGGCGGCCGGGCTGGTTGCCCATGCAGCTTCGAGTCAGGAGCACCCCGCGGGCGGGGGAGCGGTCTGCGCCGTTCGCATGGCTCAGCTATCCGGCGCAAACGTGCATTTCTTCACTGCCCTGGGCCGTGATTCCATTGGTGAACGCAGCTTGATGGAACTTGAGGCTCACGGGCTCGACGTCCATGTCGCCTGGCGCGATGCGTCCACGCGAAAGGGGGTGAGCATGGTGGACCCAGGTGGCGATCGAGCGATCACCGTGATCGGCGAACGGCTGCAGCCTCGGGGTTCAGACCCGCTGCCGTGGTCGCTGTTGCAGGACTGCGATGCGGTGTTCGTGTCAGCGGCCGACCCCGATGCCCTTCAATCCTGTCGCTCCGCACGGGTGATGACGGCGACACCGCGGGTGCGTCTCATCAATCTGCAGATAGCAGCTGTGCAGCTTGATGCCTTGATCAGAAGCGGACTTGATCCTGGCGAGACGCTGCCGGACAACCTCGGATTTCCGCAGCCTCGGCTCCTGATCGCGACCGAAGGAATCGATGGAGGACTCTGTTCACCGGGCGGACGCTTCGAAGCCAGCCCGGCTCCCGGCCCCAGCATCGACAGCTACGGCTGCGGCGACAGCTTTGCGGCGGGAGTCACCGTCGGGCTGGCAGCCGGGTTGGCGGTTCGAGAGGCCATTCGTCTCGGGGCCGACGCCGGAGCCTGCTGCAGCACCTGGTTCGGTCCGTATCCAGGCAGCTGAAACGATTTTTGGTCTGGAAAACCAAAAATTTCTCGTTTGATGGAGATACTGGTCCCATTCAAATGTCCCACTGGCCCATGCCACTCCGGCAGAACAAGAAGCAGGTTTCACCGCTTCGGTTGAAAATCACTCTGCTGATTGCCGGTTTCGGCCCACTGCTGGCCATCGGTTTCTGGTTGCAATCAAAAGGTTTCTTCAGCTGATGCCCACCCTTCGCACTCTTTCTGCCGCCCTCGTTGCTGTTCTCATGGCAGCGCCATCGGTGAACGCGGAGCCTGTGCCCATCCAGCTGAAAAACGGCGACACCATTCATGGAGAACAGGTGCCGGAGGAGAGCAACGACTCCATCACGGTGGTGATCCATCCACAGCTGGGGCGTCTTGAAATCAACAGCGATGCCATCAAGCCGAAGGAAGAGCTCCCTGCCTGGTCGTCCACTGTTTCCGCCGGCGTCGTTGGAGTCGGTGAGGACGGCGATGACAGCATGACGTTGAGCATGAATGCGTCGAGTCGCTATCTCAAGAACGCAGACAAGCTGGTGATAAGAGGAGGGGTGAATTACAAAACATCCCGTGACAAGGGTGAGTCGTTCGCTGTCGACACTGAAAAAGGGTCGGCCTCAATCCGTTACGACCGAAAACTGAAGGACACACTGAACTTCTTCACCTCAGGTCAATACGATTACAACGGTCTGAACAATGTTTCGATCAACACCCTGAAGGGTTCTTTTGGAGCAGGCGTTCCTGTACTCAAGAACGAGAGTACGGAACTGATTTTGTCCGTGGGTCCCACGCTTCAGTGGAGTGAGGGCGGTCCCGACTGCAACAGAGACGAGTACTGCGGGAACACCTACCCAGGCGGCACCTTCACCACGCAGCTGAACTGGATGCCAAACCCGTCGTTCAAGTTCAATCTCGACAACAACCTGTCTGTGCTGGCAACCGAATCAGAAGCAAAGCCCACCAATTCCTTCACTGCGATGATCAAGTACTTCCCCTCCTTCAACAGCGGTTTGTTCACTTCACTGAAGTTCGAATCGATTTACAACAGTGTGGCGGTTCCTGAAATCAGCAACACCGTCACTGGTCAGCTGGGACTGGAGTTCTGAGCGAATGTTCAAACCGCCTCTCGACTCGGAATCGCTACGACATTTGTTCACCAAGCCGTACGGCCAACCGGGTCCAACTGCTGAACAGTGGAAAGCTGTTTACTCCGAAGATGTTGTATTCATCGACCCAACACAGGAAAAACAAGGTGTCGAGTCGTACATCCGGGCTCAGGATGGACTGATGCAGCGCTGCGATGATGTTTTTCTCGAAACCGAATCGGTGGCCATCAACAACGATGTTGCCTTTGTGGAGTGGCGCATGGGCTTGAAGATCAAAGGAATCGAATTCATTTACCCCGGCGCAACACGTCTCAGATTCGACAGCACGGGCAAAATCCTGCATCACCGTGATTACTTCGATTTCATCGGTCCAACGTTCGGGCCGGTTCCAGTTCTTGGAGGTTTCGTCCGCTGGCTGTACAAACGCTTCGTTTCCTGATCGACACACAACAGTCGCGATCGCATGAAGAATGTTGTGGAGACCATGCACGCCCCTGACGGGCCCCACAACGTGCATTCAGCAGCAGACGTGAAATGACCCTTGGCGAATTGTTTCTTGGAGCAATGTCCTCTGGTGTGATCACCAAAGGAGAGATGACATGGGTGACCGATCATCAGGACGGCTTCAGCCGCACCGAGGAAGCGGTTGCACAGCGTCTCGGACGAATGATTGACCAGGGCAGCATTCAGCTCGGCTGCAGGATGCCTTCACGCTGAGGTCAGAACACAGCCGTTGAGCGTTTCCCCGGAGTCAATTCTCAGCTTCTGGTTTGAAGAAACCAGGCCGATTCAATGGTTCCGCCGGGATCCTCACTTTGACGGCACGATTCAGAGCCGCTTCGGAGGTTCCGTGGAAACTGCTCTGGCAGGAAAGCTGCAGCACTGGACCACAGCACCAACCTCTGGTCTTGCTCTGGTGCTGCTCCTGGATCAGTTTCCGCGCAATATCTGGCGAAACACGGCCAGGGCCTTCTCGGGAGACGCAGAGGCTCTCAACGTGAGCATCCAAGCCGAGAAGCAGGGCTGGATCGGCTCTGAGCCTCGACGGCCTCGTCGTCAGTTCTGGCTGATGCCGCGGCTTCACAGCGAGGATCTGGCGATTCAAACCCAGGCCCTGCCGCTGTTCGAACGCTGGACCGACCAACGCACGCTGGAGGTCGCCCAGCGTTACCGCGACACCATCGCCATGCACGGACGATTCCCCCATCGCGACCTGGCTCTTGGTCGCTGAACAAGCCGCACCGAGTCCAGGCAACGCATCAATGGTGATGCTTACGCCTCCTGGCACGACGGCGTCTGCGCTTGACCATCCTCAGATCGAGGATCCGGCAATCGAATTCCACCAGACTCCATCCGAGCCAGGAGATCAGCCCCAACAGCAAGACTCCGACAATCCATCCCGTCAACGTTCACCATCCTCCTCAAGCGAACACTCCATCAGGGCGGCAAAAAGCAACGTTTTCAAGCGCTGAAGATCCTCTTGTTCCCTTGGGTCAGGTCCACCGGGCCACTTCTCCAGGTGAAAGCTCACTGAGCGGTGAAGCAACCGGATGGCATTCACATCCAGATCGAACTGGAGCGTGGAGCGCGAATCAGCCATTAACCCATTGCATCACGACGGCGCTTGACGAAGACGCTGAGCAAATCCTGTGCATCTGCACTGACGAATCAACACAGGTGCTGCCGCGCCAGATCACGTCCCAAAGATTGCCTAGGCGGGTTTTGGATCACCTTTTCACCCGCCAGAAACCGAAGATCAACAGGGCAGAACGTCGAATCAGAACCGGCCGACGAAAGCTGGAATCAGAATGGCGTTCACCAGGTCGAGGAAAAAGGCTGACACCAAAGGCACGATCAGGAAGGCTCGCGTGGAGGGTCCGTGCTGCTGCGTGACCGCCTTCATATTCGCCATGGCCGTGGGAGTGGAGCCCAGGGAGATGCCACCGAAACCGGCACAAATCACTGTTGCGTCGTAATCACGCCCCATCAGACGGAACACCAGCAAGATATTCACCACCACAGCAAAGAAAAACTGAACCAACAAGATCAACAACAACGGCAAGGCCAGGCCCACCAGAGTCCAGAGCTGGAGGCTCATCAAAGACATCGCCAGAAAAATACCCAGGGACAGTTCGCCGATCAGATCGAGCGACGCGGAGCGACGGGGCCAATGAAACACAACCCGCTCTGAGCGGCGTTCCGGCAGCAGATTCGCAAACACAATCCCCACCAGCAAACAGGGAACAAACAGTGGAAGTTTCACCCCGGCGGCAGCGATCCCTCCATTGAGCAATGTGCCGGAAAGAATGCAGAGATTGATGGCGAGCAGTGCTGTGAGGAAACCCGTGACGTCGATGGAATCGGAACCGGAATGTTGCTGATCCGAGGGATGCGAATCATTGGCGACCGTCTCCGTTGTTGCCTCCCGATCCGGACAGCGAACGTGAAAGCGACGCAGCAGGAACTGCGCGATCGGACCGCCACTGGCACTGGCCAGCACCAACCCGAAGGTGGCTGCTGCGATGCCGATCTCCATGGCATTTTCGATCCCGAATCGTTCAGCAAACGTTGGGGCCCAGGCGATGGTGGTGCCATGGCCTCCAATCAGAGAAACAGTTCCCACCAACAGGCCCGTGGCGGGATGGAGCCCCAGAAGACCTGCCATCGCAACACCAAGCAGGTTCTGCAGGGTCATGAAAGCAATGGTCAACCCAAGCAGAATGAAAAGAGCCGGGCCACCGCGACTGAGATCCCGGAAGCGAGCACTCATCCCCACCGTGGTGAAGAAATAGACCAGCAGAAAATCTCGTGACGCGAGATCAAAGCTCAGCTCAGGGCCACCCACAACATGCAGAACTGTCAGTAACAGGGCGACCAGCAGTCCACCTGAAACGGGCTCAGGTATCGAATAGCGCTGAAGAAAATTCCATTCACGATTGAGGCGCTTGCCAACAAACAACACCAGAAATCCCGTGGTGATGGATGCAAGCGGAGACAACTGGACGGCCGACATGCCAAAAAGCCATTCCATTCAAGGTATGCATGATCTAGACATCAGGCCGTTCAAAAACACAAAAAAAATCCCCACCTTTCGGCGGGGATATTCAGAACAGATTGATTCCAGATCAACCGATGGCAGGTGCTTGCAGAGCCACAGGTGTGGACTCGG
>CAJWZN010000041.1 GCA_913050105.1 uncultured Synechococcus sp. | reverse complement strand
TGATGGCTTTGCATGTGCTTGTGATGGCTCCGACGCGGCGTGCTGCATCGGAAACGTTCATACGCGCCAATCTCGCTGGTCTGCCTTTTCGCAAAACCGCTGTTTTCGGGGATGAACGCCCCCTGAACAGGCCTCTGGCCTTTGTGCATGGTTTGGCGGTTGTCCTCAGCAAGGTCCTCACCCGACTGGGCTGGTTGAGGCTGGCTTCCCTTCCGGCCTCCTGCACCACCTGGATGCTTCTGCTGCGTCATCGTCCTGACGTGGTCTTGGTGGACTTCGGGTTTCATGCCGTGCGGGTCATGGAGGCAACGTCCTGGTGCTCGGTGCCACTGGTGGTGCATTTCCGCGGTTCAGATGCATCGTCTGAAGCCAAGTTCCAGCGGTTGACCGATCGCTACAGGCGGTTGTTTCAGCTCACAGCGGGTGTGATTGTGAAAAGTCGGCCTATGCAGGCTGTGCTGAAAAGCCTGGGAGCCGATCCGGAAACCTTGCTGATCAGCCCATCCGGTGCAGATCCGGTCTTGTTTCATGGCGCCCAGCCCGCGTCTGCGTCCCCCCGGTTTCTTGCCGTTGGGCGTCTGGTGGCCAAGAAAGGGCCATTGCAAACTCTGGAGGCCTTTGCACGGATGCGGGACTCCCTGCCCAAGTCGTTGCAGCAGGACGTCAGCCTGGACATCGTTGGCGATGGCCCCCTGCGCAGGGATGTTGAACGCGCTGTGAAGCGGCGGGGCTTAGGGGAACAGGTGGCTCTTCTGGGTGTTCTGCCTCAGAGGCAGATTGTCGAACGGATGCGGCTGGCCCGGGGATTCGTCCAGCATTCTCTGGTTGCACCCGATGGAGACAGCGAGGGAAATCCCGTTGCGGTGATGGAAGCTCAACTGTGTGGTCTTCCTGTGGTCGCCACACGCCATGCCGGCATTCCCGAAGTGGTTCTCGAGGGGGAGACCGGATTGTTGGTGGACGAAGGGGATCTGGATGGGATGGCTGCGGCCATGCGGCGTCTGGTGTTGGAGCCATCTTTCGCCGGCCAGCTCGGCATTGCCGGGCAGCGAAGGGTGGAGATGTGTTTCACCGTTCAGCATCATTGGATGGCAGTTGCTGATCTGCTTGAGCGGATTGCGGCTGTGCGCTCCACGGATCAGCAGGGTCGATGAGTCGTCTGAGCATCGTCACCGTCTGCATGAACCGGCGGGAACATCTGCTGACGACCGCCCTGAAGGTGGCGAATTGGCCCCACCATCACGAACATCTGATCCTCGACTGGAGCAGTGAAATCCCATTGCTTCGGGGTGAGCTCCCGGATGACCCCCGCATCCGCTTGATCAGAGTCGATGGAGAACGGCAATGGCATCAGCCTCGCGCTTACAACCTGGCCTGCCGGTTGTCGACGGGACAGCGGCTGCTCAAGCTTGATGCCGACTGCTGGCCAGCTGCGCTCTCGGCCTCGGATGTGTTGTTGAGGGAGACCTCCAGGGCTGTTTTCGGCAGCGGCCCCGACGGACGTGTTGGGCAATGCCTGTTGGACCGTGCGCTTTTGAACCGGGTGGGTGGCTTCAACGAAGTGCTGCTTGGCTATGGCTTCGACGACAAGGATTTCCGCGCCAGGTTGGAGGCAGTGGGCGCGACCATCGAGTACTGGCCTGGGGATGCTCTGGGGGTGATTGCCCACTCCGCATCTCTGCGTGTGGGTCAGGCTGATGCAGCAAGTTCACTTCAACGGGTCTCCGCCCGTGCTCTGAAAAGAGCCACCGCTCTGGCCAATCGTGCTCTGGCCGCTGGCCACCCCTGGAGCGCTCATCGAACCGGGAGCACCTATGTGACTGACCCGTCCAGCGGGGTCCTGCGGGTGGAGCGATCCTCCATCCCACGCCCTTCTCTCAAAGTGGATGACGAGGCCCAGCGGCTGCGGCGCAGCATCTACTGGGGGTTGATGTTCAATCTCCCTGAGGAGCTGGTGGTCAGGATGCCTCTGCGCATCCTTCCGAATGATGTGCGAGGCCGGTTTCAGCTCAATCGAATCCATCGCTGCTCGTGGTATCTGCTTCGGCCGCTCTGGGCCTGGCCTCTGCTTCTGCTTCAGGTCATCCAGCGCCCTAAAGCCAAGGCTCAAGCGCAACAGCAGCTGTGGGATGCGCTGGAGACCCAGGACCTGCCGGTGTTGCTGGAGAGCTTGCAGCGGTTACCGAAGCGTTTGAGGCGCAACGTTGTTGAACGGCTGTTGTTTCAACGGGGTCTGCGCCCCCAGGATCCTGCGGAGCAACGCGCTTTGTTCAATGCGTTGTTTGATTCCGCCCTCCTGGATGTCGATCAGTGCACCTATGCCGGCATCGCCCTGGGATGGTCTCTGATTCGCCTCAACCTCATGGAATCGGCCGCGGCGCTTGTGCCGATGCTCCTTGCATCAGCGGAGGATCTCGAGGCAGACCCCGCAACCTTCACCTGCACGCGTCGCAACCGGGAAAACCGGCTGAAGCAACTGGTTTCGATCTGGACGGTGGTGATTCATCTGCTGCTGCTCTCTGAACAAAGCGATCGAATCCCAGAATTGGCTCGTGCAGCGCATCGGCTTTTGAGGCGCCTTGAGCTCCAATCCATTCCAGCGGATGTTCTGTTGCGGATGAGCAGCAACTGGGCGCGATGTCTTGTCTGGCAGTGGCCCCAGGAGCCTGAAATTCTGGCTGGGGATTTAACGCGGTTACTTGACGCCGTGAGCCATCAGCGTTGCTCCAGCTGTCGACCGGATGAGGACCATCGAGCCTTCCTCAAGGGCCTCCAGAACAGCCTTTCACGCAATGGCGAGGATCTGTTGCAGCAAGCGCTGACGCTGCCCACCGAGGGGTTGCTGGCCGCACTGGATCATGCATCCGTTGATCCGCTCCGATGAGGCGATCGGGGCCTGCACGTTTTTGGTGTGGAGTTTCAACCGCTGCGTCAGGTTCGTGTGACGTCAACGACGTCGTGGACAGTCGTCGTTCGAACTCCGCGTCAGGGTCGAAGGTCGGAGCTGGCGATGCATTCCGGTCGACACGTCATCCAGGGGCACGGACAGGTTGGTGTTCAGCAATTTCAGAAGCGGGGGAGTGATCGGTAAAGCTGGCTTTCAGTTTCCGATGTCCTCATGGCTTGGCGACCGGATCAGTGGATGCAACCGCTGAGGCGCGCTGCTCCTTTCGTCGTGCTGTTGGTCTTTGCCACGGTCATGTTCGCCATGGCGTTGATGACGTCTGGCAAGGGACTGCGCAGCCTTGATGTCACCTGTAATTTCCGCCTGCTTGATTCCGTTCAGTCGTGGCGGGATCATGGTTTCTGGGAACTTGGCGGATTGCTCTCCTTCCGGGATGCCCGCGAGGTGCTTCCAGGCTTGCCGGAGAGTCTCTACAAATCCCAGGGATCGCTTTACCTGATTCCCCATGCCATTGCCCATCGGTTGTGGGGTGAAGCGGGCTTTTGGACGATGGTTCGCTGCAGCGCCATTGCCTATGCCGCTCTCACAAGCCTTGGGGTGAGCTGCATCGCCGGACTGTTGGTGGAGGAACGTCAGGTGGTGATCGGTCAGTCCCGTCGGCTGCTGCCGCTGGTGATGCTGGTGGCCGCCTTGGCGGCCATTCCGCAGGAGGGCATCTGGGGATCACTTTGGAATGTGGATGATCGCGCTCTGTCGTCTGTGCTGATCACGGTTGCTGCGACAGCTGCAGGTCTGGCGATCCGACTGGATCGACGTTGGCTCGAGCAGCTGGCTGCCGCGTTGCTGCTGCTCTCATCCTTGGGCTGTCCGCGGATGGGGGTGATGCTGGCCATCACGATCGGGGCGTTTTCTGTTCTGGGTCCACCATCCACCCTGCTCAGGCTGCGTTTGGCGACCCTCTGTGTCTGCGCCAGTGCTCTGCACTACCTCAGGGTGCTTGTGGTCGATTCATGGGGTCTTTTCAACCTCAAGGGCAGTGGCCCCTTGCTGAGATTCGGCTTCACGCATGAAGTGGCAGAGCGTGGGCAGTCAAAACTCGATTACGACCACTTGCTCCAGGCGTTCGGTTTCGCCTGGCGGCAGTCTCAGTGGGCGATTGATCGCCTATCCCTCGCCACGAACCTCCAGCACCTCGCTGTCTATGTCCTGGCGGCCGTGGGTCTTGTGCTGCTGCTTCGGGAGTCCACTCGGCATGGCTCCCGTTACCAGCCGGTCCTCGTCCTGTTGATGGCACCGGCTTTGATCTGGACGGTGCTGATTCATCAATCGGTTTCAGAACACCCCGATATTCATGCGATCACCTGGTCTGCAGGATTTGCGCTGGGCTGGGCCTGGCTGGTGTTCGTGATCTGCCGCTGGTTAGGCCCCCGGTTAGGCAATCTCTGGACTCTGTTCACAGGGAGCTGGATTGGCTATTGGCTCTTTCTGTGGCAGGTGCAATACCTACTGCGTGCCTACCCGAATCTGCGCTGGTGATGCAGTCACCAGCGCACCTGCCATGGCCAGCGATCGGGAATGCAGATGAACCCGTCGCCGTCGATGCAGTCCTTCATCACCAGGATGCGGTCGTCGATGAAGGATTCCCCAACCACCAGGAGGGCAGGAATCAGCGCCCAGGGGCAACCCTGGCGGCTGGTCCAGACCATCAGAGATAGAAGCCAGAACAGCCCGATCGGATCCATGCAGCGACTGATCACCGGTGCAAGGACCCCCGTTGCCATGGACAACTGAACCAACCCGAGCAGCAGTGTGTAACCGAACAAGGTGCGGGCATCGTGATCAGCCGCCATCGCTGCTGGGGTGAGTCGCGACCGCCACGCTGTCAGCAGAACACCCACCAACCCTGCCAATTCGAGTCCGAAGACCTCATTGCGCAATCCGTAGGTGTTGAAGTAACTGGCTTCAAACAGGTAATTGTTCAGTTTCTCCATCACGGCAGGCTGGGTCAGGCTGAATGCTGTGCAGATGAGCACCAGCACCCCTGCCAGGGCCAGCGTGCGCCGACCGTGGCGCTGAACCAGTTGCGGACGGGTGAGCAGCGGCAGCAGTGCAAGGGTCGCGGTGATCGGGAGACTGTTGTGGGACAGCGCAGAGCCGGTGACGGCGGCGATGACCCAACCCCAGCGCAGACGGCACCAGCCCGCCAGACGCAACATCAACGGCACGATCAGCAAGGTCGCCAGGGCCTGACGGGTCACGCCGTTCTGCAGGAAGTTGCGCAGCAGGGGTGACCAAAGAACCAACAGAGCCCAAAGGCCTCCCCAGACGGGGCGCTGCAGACTCCTGGACAGCAGCAGTGGCACAAGTGCAAGCCCTGCGGCGACCACGCCGTGTACGGCGGCCAGTCGGTAAGGCAGGGCACAGATCAGTGGTGCTGCTGCGACCCAGAGCTGTTCTTTGAGCACGGCCGCTGGATCCACACCGAGGTGATGGCTGAAGCGGGTGATATCGCTGGTTCCCCAGTTGGCCAGTGCAAAGAACACCGCGCTCAGGATCAGCAGCAGACCGGTCAGAATCCACCATCGCTTTCCGTGATGCCAGCGAAGCAGGCCTCCTGCCAGGACCAGTTGTGCGATGGCGAGTCCGAGCATCAGCTGCGGTGCCAACGTCACCTGGTCGACCCGATAAGGCGCTTGGCTGGGAAAACTCAGCAGCAGGTTCACAGGGCGGTTCCGCGCAGCAGGCAAGCCATGCTCGCCGGATCCTTCACCTTGGAAAACCCCCAGAAGGGTTCCAGCAGCAACGTTGCGGCGGCCATGTCATCGCCGCAGGATTTAAGGCCTTGCCCAAGCTCCTGGCGCCGTTGCCATTCGATTCGCTCCAGCTTCTGCTGTTGGTCCGGCAGTGAGGTGATCACCTGACGCGACGCGGCGTCCAGCCAGTGCAGGGTGCATCCGCACTCCAAGCCGTAGCCCAGGTGGGTTCCGAAGCTGTTGCTGGCCAGGCCATCGCATAGTTCCAGGAGCGTGCGCAAGGCATCCAGGAACCAGGGGTTGGATCGGTGGCCGTTGCATGCCTGAATCCAGTCGGCTGGCAGGGGCAGCTGGGCCGGATCCTGCCAATGCTTCAGCCAGATCACCCGGCGGTAGCCCCGTTCCCCGCAGATCCGCTGGAGTTGCTCGATGGCGGCTGGCAGGTCGTTTTGCCGCTCCACCGTTCCCCAGCTGTGGGCCAGCACCACAAGCAGGGTGGGCCCTAGTTCCCGACGAAGCTCCGCCAGGCTGTCGGGATCGAGCAGCGGTCGGGCGTAGGCGATCCAAGGTCCGATGGCGGTGGTTGGTTGTTGATGGCGCTCCCGGATCCATGCCGCCCGTTCTGGACCCATGCAGAGATATCCACGGCTCCAGGCCCGCGGCGCTTCGAAGGTCGCTTCGGGGCTCACTTTGAGACCGTGTTCCAGCAGCCACGGAATGGCCCGGCCCACCAGTGGAAGACCGGCATGGCGTTTGAGCTGGATGTCATGGCCGTAATGGTGTGAGGCATTGTCCCGTTCCCGTCGCGCCGGGGATTTCAGTCCCTTGTCAGCTGTCATCCAGTTGCCATGTCGCCATACCAGCGGGGCCACCGCTGGGTTCAGGGGGCGCTGGGCAAAGACCTGGGTGACCAGGCCTTTGTAGGCCTCCAATGCCAGCCACTCATCGGCGTCAGGCCAGAGGGGTCGGCTGCGGCGCAGCAGTCCTTTCAGTTGCCAACGCAGATTCACAAGGTCTCCTGGCCCTGTGAACGACGCTATGGCTGAATGACCTCGTTCTGAACGAAACTGGCGGAAACAGTCAGTTCAAGGCGTGCATGGAGTCTGCAGACGGTGGGCTGTGGGTGGCTGTTCTGAACGGACTGAAACGGATCAATCGTCTTCGACGCTGGTTTTGGCAGTCGCCGCCCTGCTACGAAATGCGGGGCCGCTGTTTTCAGCTGAAGGAACGATGCATGGGCTATCCCGCTCTGCATCGTGATTTCCAGCGGCGAACGGGCTACTCGCTTCGACTCGATGATCCCCAGACTTTTCATCAGAAGATCACCTGGCTGAAGATCCGCCGACCTCCCCGGCAGTTCGTTCAGGCGGTGAACAAGGCAACGGCCAAGGAGCTGGCTTTGGATTGGGCCGCCCGTTCGGGTCTGTCACTGACAGCCGCGCGCACCCTGGCCGTTGTGGATGATCCATCCCGCATCCCCTGGGATCAACTGCCCGAGCGGTTCGTGCTCAAGGCCACCCATCGCTCTGGTGCCAATCGGTTCATTGATCAACGTTCCCCTCTGGATCTCCATGAGCTGAATCGAACCTGTCGTCGCTGGCTTGACTATCCGTACGGCGTGTTCAAGCACGAATGGGCCTACTGGTCGGTGCCCCGTCGTTTGTTGATCGAGGAGCTGATTGAGCCAGACAGCGGCGCGGAGTTGTTGGATTACAAATTTCATATGAGCCGCGGCGCCTGCCTGATGATTCAGGTGAATTCAGGATTTCGCTCCGGCGAACGGCGTCGCAGCATGGTGCTGCCGCCCTGGACGCCTCAACCGGTGACCTGGCTGTATCCACCACCGGAGCTGGACCCGGTTCCTCCCGAGAATTTTGCAGAAATGATGGAGCTGGCTCAGCTGTTCTCCAGCGATTGCCCCTACATCCGGGTTGATCTTTACAGCCTCCGCCGCGGGGGGCGCTCAGAAATTCTCTTCGGTGAATTCACCTACTTCCCAGGCAGTGGCAGTGAACCTGTCGATCCCGTCAGTTTTGATCGGCAGCTGGGTCAGCGCCTGCATCTTTCGCCCAGCGAATGTCGTTAGCCCATCGTTTGTTGCCGGTCTGCGACCTGCTGTCGTACGGCTGGTTGGTGTTGACCCGTGGTTGGCTGCAGCCTCCGGGGGAGTCTTACCGCCTTTTTGAAAACAGCCTGCGTCGGCATCGCTATGGCCGAGCGTCTCGGATCGCTTCCATCGCTTTCGATCGGCATCCCCAGAGTTCGGATGTCGAGGCGATGCAGTGCACTCTGGCGCTCCGTTCCGGCGATCTTGATCGAGGAATGCAGCTGCTGGAGCACCGCTTGCTCGCTGGAGACCGTCGCGCGGTGGAACGTTTGCTGTTTCGGACTGGTTCAAGACCAGCGGATCCGCTGCAGTGCTTCACCGTGCTGGAGACCATCGCCTGCCATCGGCATGTGCTCGCCAGTCATCGCTGCTATGCCCGCATTGCCCAGAGCTACATCGCCCTGAAGCTGAGAGATCAGGGGAAAGCCCGTTCCGTCTTGGTCGCATTGGGCAAGCTTTCATGCGAACAGGCCACGCTTCCTGGGCTGGGGGCATGTCCTCAACCCAACCGCCAGAACCAGGCCAAAGTCATGGTGTCGCTCTGCACCGCCACCTCCCACCTGGCGGTGATGCTCGGGGATGATCGCGTGCTGGAGCGAGCCTGGCAGCAGGTGGTGGATCTGGAGTCCACATTGGATTTCGATCGGCTGAATCCCGATGCCGCGCTGAGGATGTCGAGCAATCTGTGTCGATGTCTCGCCCTCGGCTGGCTGCTGGAGTCAACGGAAGCAGTGTCAGCTTCCCAGCGTCAGGGCTTGATCCTGCAGCTGCTGTCTTCGGTTCAGCAGGCAGTTGCCGATGCCTGCCAGCAGGGTGCTTCTGCGAGCCGACGACGCACCCAGGAGAACCACTGGGCTCTGATGCGCACGCTGCAGGAGAACCTGCAGCAGTTGAATCATGATGATGCTTCCGTTCGTGAGGGAGCCTGTCGGCGACTGGCTGTTCAGTTGAACCATTCCTCGTCGCAGGAGTTGACCGAGCTTGTTGAGCGGCGTTTGCAGGCTGCTCTAAACGCATGAGCAAGCCTGCCTCTGCTCTCCCAACGGGCTGTGATCTGCTGCTCGTTCTGCCCCATCTCGGTCCTGGCGGCGCGCAGAAGGTTGCTCTGCTGGCAGCGGAACACTTCCTGAACGATGGTCTGATTGTTGCCCTGGTGACCTTGTTGCCTGGCCATGCTCGGGCCCACGATCTGCCGGAAGGGTTGTGCTGGGTTGATCTTGGTGGTGATGTGGCCTCGGCCCGCAGCCTTCGGTCGTCAAAGGCACGGTGTGCGCGATTGCTTCACCGATGGCTGGCCCTGCTGCTGGTGTCAGCGAGCTGGCCGGTGCTGCAAGGCATCAGACCAGGCAGGCATGGCGACCTGGTGCGTTGGCTTCTGATCGGCCTGATCGGTTCGCAGGCTTCACTGCTGCACCGATTGTTGGCTCAGGCCCGTCCACTGCGGGTGATGTCGATGCTCACTCGCACCAATCTGCTGTGCTGTCAGGCGCTCTGGATGCTGCCTGGCCACCTGGTTGTCTCCGAGCGCAACGATCCCAGCCGTCAGCGGTTGTCGTTCCCCTGGCCATGGCTGCAAAGCTGGTTGTGGTGTCGGGCAGACCGCGTCACGGCGAACACCACCGGCGTTCTTGACGCGTTGCAACGCCGAAATCCTGGGCTTGCCTCCCGGATGAATCTGCTCCCTAACCCCTTGGTGCTCCACTCAGCGAAGGAGGATGCAATCGGTTGGCCTGTCACTTCCGAAGTGCCGGCGTTCATTGCAGTTTGTCGGTTGGTGCCCCAGAAGGGAATCGATCTGTTGGTGGAGGCCTATGCCGCCCTTTCATCAGCAATTCATGCTCAATGGCGACTGCTGATCATCGGAGATGGTCCTGAGCGGGCCGCCCTTGAGCAACGCACGAGCGATCTGCAGCTGGCTGAACGGATTCACTTTCTGGGTTTTCAACCCGATCCCAGCCGTTATTTCCATGATGCGGAGGTGTTTGTGTTGCCATCACGCTTTGAAGGCATGCCCAATGCACTGCTGGAAGCAATGGGATCCGGACTTGCTCCGATTGTTTCCGATGCATCACCAGGTCCCCTGGAAGTGGTCAGTGATGAACGAAGCGGGTTGGTCGTTCCAAGTGGATCGATTCCCGCATTGACGACTGCGATGGAGCGTCTGGCCACGGATGCAGCCTTGCGAAGGCAACTTGGGCAGACAGCGGCAGCGACGATGAGACAACAAAGCTGGTCGGCTTTGGATCAGTGTTGGCGAGATGTTCTCGCACTGCCTTCAGCCTGATCCGGAAATGACTAGGCGATGTCCAAGACCGGTTGGGACTTCACTAAGTCGTCAATGGCTTTCACCTGGGTGAGGAAGGGTTCGAGCCGGTCCAGCGGCAGCGCACTGGGACCATCGCATCGGGCTTGTTGTGGATTCGGGTGGGCTTCCAGGAACAGACCCGCCAGCCCAACCGCCATGCCGGATTTGGCCAGATCCACCACCTGGGAGCGACGTCCGCCGGAGG
>CAJWZN010000040.1 GCA_913050105.1 uncultured Synechococcus sp. | reverse complement strand
TTTTCGTTCTCACCTTCTTTATTGAGGAATTGAACCTCCACACCCGCAACGCGGCCCTGGGTCAGCTTCAGGGTGACAACACCATCAGGACTCACTCGCTCCGGACCGGAAATACGCGCCAGGGAATATCCCTCACCCGCAAGAAAACCCTGCAGCTCCTTCATCCGCAGCTGCAGGTCATTGAGGTTGAGGGTGCGGCCGTAATCCGAGCTGAACGAGTCTTCGATCACCGCCTGAGGCAGCAAATCCGATGACGGATCCAGGTTCACTGCGGTCAGCGCAGGGAAGGGTTCCAATCGAACAATCACCTGAACGCCCAGCGGGCCGTTAACTGGAGTGATCCGAACATCGGAGAACCAACCTGTGCCCTGAATCGCGTTCAGATCCCTTTGAAGTTCTTCTCGCGTCACCCTGCTGCCGGGGCGAACCTGCATCGCGTCGTAAGCCTCGACCTGAAGCTTGTCCAGCTCAGGATGTCCATCGAGCCCCTCGATCAGCACCTCGGAAATGAGAACTCGAGGCGACTCCACCTCGACCTCGATGGCCGTTTGATCCTGAAATTCTGACGCCCCTGTCTCCTGGGCGTCAGGTGCCACAGCCCCCTGGGCCATTGAGGGCGCAGGTGCAAGCGCCATCACAGAAAGTGGCAAGCCCAGGGCCAACCCCAGCACTCCTTGACCAACGACAACCGTGGAGCGGCGAGTCTGGCGACGGGTCATCGAAGCAAGGCCGGGCCGAGGCCGCAGAAAGTCCGCTGACCTTACAGGCAGTTGCGGGGTTCGGGGCAGGCGGATTGGACCCGTTTGAGGACCTCCCCGTAAGCCTTCATCACACCCCCCAAATCTTTGCGGAAGCGATCCTTGTCCAGAATTCGCTCCTGGGGATCATTGCTGCGGCGATCCCAGAAGCGGCAAGTGTCAGGACTGATCTCATCCGCCAACAGCAGCTGACCATCAGCGTTGAAGCCAAGTTCCAGTTTGAAATCCACCAGTTGAAGGTCAAGATCAGCAAAAAAAGGAACCAGAACTGCATTGATCCGCCGCGCCAGGCCTTCGATCGCCGTCATCTGCGCCTCATCCACCAAACCCAGAAGTTTCACCCTTGCCTCCGTCAGCAAAGGATCACCGAGGGAATCATCCTTGAAGTAAAGATCGAGGAGAGCTGGCTCAATCGCCGTTCCCTCCTCAATCGGGGTCTGACGACAAAGAGAACCGGTCGCAACGTTGCGCAGCACAACTTCCAAAGGAATGATCTCGACCCGTTGGACCACCATCCATGTGTCGGAAACAAGACCCACGTAGTGCGATGGGATGCCCTTCGCTTCCAACAACTCGAACAGACGCGCCGAGATCTGACAGTTCAAACGCCCTTTGTCGTCCAGCTGTGCCTTTTTCTGTGCGTTGAATGCCGTGGCGTCGTTCTTGAACTCCACCACCACCCGATCAACGCGATCGGAGGCAAACACTCGCTTGGCCTTGCCTTCATAAAGCAGATCGCCGTGAACAGGGCTTGCGCCAGCAGGGCTCATGGCAGCGATACGTCAGAGGAATCTCCTACCGCAGCATGGCCTCCCGGCTGCCGGGGCGACCGCAGCAGAGGCCCCTCAGCTACACCACCCTGCAACTGCCATTGGCTGTAGTGATCCTCCAGCTGGGCCGTCAGGCTTTCCAGCCGCTGGCGGGGCCGATCCCCATTGCGTCCCGCAGCACGCTGCAGACGCAGTTGCTGTTGCAGCAGCTCAACGGCAAGTCCCCAGGCCTGATCAGTCGCTGCCTGATCCAGGGCCGATTCCAACAGGTCATCAGCCCGCTCTGGAGCCTCGGGTGCCAGCCATTCGGCAGCCCGGCTCAGCTGACGGGGTGAAGGGGACGGCACCATCAGCTGCAGCTCAGCCGCCAGCAACCTCCGCCCCAGAGCGGCCTCGTGTGCAGCCAGCTGGTCCAGCCCCGTCAAGCCGGGCTCCAGCTCCAGCTCACTCAACGCTTGAAGATCACCTCCCACGAGACGACGCAGCGCGAGGGCCGCCTCGCGATGGTCAAGCCCAGCCGCTGCAGCTCGCCACCGCAGAAGAAGCCACTGCCGCCTCTCCAGCGGTGACCCTGGGCTGGTGCGTTGCAGCACCACAGCTGCGCTGTCCGGCGAACCACAGCGCAGCAAGGCCGTGGCATTGGCCAGAACAACATCAAACGATTGCGGGGCCGGATGAAGCACCAAAAGCCGATCGCGGATCTGCTGCCGCCTGGCATTGGCCATGCCGATGGCTGGGTCGATGCAGCCCAGCTCCAACTCCTCCAGGTTGGACTGCTGCAACCAGACGACGAAAGCTTCGGATGCCATCGTTGCCGCCTCGGGCGCAGGCACTTCTGAGGTAGGCACTTTTGATGTAGGCACTGCAGCCGCCAGCAGCGACAGCACCAATGGGATGGAAGTAAGTCCCATGGAGGGCTGCGTTCTACAAAGGAAAACTTACGAGGCCCGTCCTGGTCTGCCCGCTCCCATGGCCATCTCGTCCACCCGTCCCAACTCGCTGCCCGATCTGCGGCGGGTTCTCGTCGTTGGAAGCGGCGGAAGGGAGCACGCCCTCAGCTGGGCACTGCAACGCAGCGAACAGCTTGAAACGGTCTGGATCAGCCCAGGAAACGCCGGCAGCGGACAGTACGGGCTGGATCTCGCGGAAACCGACAGCCGCGGCCTGATCGAGCACTGCCTCAGCCACGATGTGGATCTCGTGGTGGTGGGCCCGGAAGCTCCTCTTGCTGCCGGCGTGTCGGATGCCCTGCGGGACGCTGGAATCGCAGTGTTCGGCCCCGGTGCTGATGGCGCTCAGCTGGAAGCGAGCAAGGCCTGGGCCAAGCAATTGATGCAGGACGCGGGCATCCCCACAGCCGGGCACTGGACCGTACAAACGCAAGTTGAGGCCCTGGCGGTTCTGAAACAGCTGAACCGGCCACTGGTGGTGAAAGCCGACGGACTGGCCGCCGGTAAGGGCGTCACCGTTGCAGACAACGTGGATGAGGCGGAGGCAGCGATCCGTGAGGCCTTCGCCGGTCGCTTCGGCAGTGCCGGAGCACGACTGGTGCTGGAGGAGCGGCTGCAAGGGCCGGAAGTGTCGGTGTTTGCTCTCTGCGATGGCGAGCGAATCGTGCTCTTACCTCCAGCCCAGGACCACAAGCGACTGAACGAAGGGGACCGGGGTCCGAATACCGGTGGAATGGGGGCCTATGCCCCCGCACCTTTGCTGGATGCCGATGGCCTGGAGCTGGTGCGCACCACAGTGCTCGAACCCACGGTTCAAGCCCTGCGGCAACGGGGCATCGACTACCGCGGCGTGATCTACGCCGGGCTGATGCTCACTGCGGATGGACCGCAGGTGATCGAGTTCAACTGCCGCTTCGGCGATCCGGAGTGCCAGACCCTGATGCCACTGCTGGGACCCGAACTGGGCCGGGTGCTGCAGGCCTGCGCTCTGGGACGACTGGATCTGGCTCCAGCGCTGCAGATCGCCGATCGCTGCAGCGCATGCGTCGTGGCGGCTGCATCGGGCTACCCCGAGTCGCCACGCAAGGGGGATGTCATTCAGCTCGGGTTTGAAAGTGATGACGAGCGACAGCTGTTTCATGCCGGCACCCGCCGCAACGACGACGGCGAGCTGGTGACGGCTGGAGGTCGGGTGCTGGCGGTGGTGGCACAGGGAGCCGACTTTGATGAAGCGTTTGCCAGCGCCTATCGAAACCTTGATCAGGTGCAATTCGCAGGAATCACCTACCGTCGCGACATCGGCCATCAGGTGCGCTCCAGCGGATGACAACTCCCGCGACCGCTGACTGGGCCCTGCCGAAACCCGGCGGGCCGGATCCGGATTCCGAGAGTCTCTGGCAGCGGATCGCCGCCTGGTGGGCAGAATTCAGCCTGCAGACCAAGCTGCTGGCCATCGCCACCCTGGTGGTGAGCCTGGTGATGACCGGCATCACCTTTTTGGCCCTGAGCGGCATCCAGCGCGATGCCGTGATGAACGACACCCGCTACGCCAGGGATCTGGGACTGCTCCTTGCAGGAAATGTCACCGAACTTGTGGCCCAGGGGCAGGACCGAGAACTGGCTGATGTGGCAGAGAAGTTCTGGCGCTCCAGCCGCAGCGTTCGCTACATCTTTTTCGCCGATCCCGATGGGATCATCTACCTCGGCATTCCCATCAGTGCGTCCTCCTCAACCGCCGAAGGAGACCTCCGCCTCAATCGACGACTCGAACTGCCTGAGGAATTGCGTCGTCGGCCCCAGAACCCGCTGGTGCGGCAACACCTCACTCCCCAGGGCCGCGTCACCGACGTCTTTGTCCCTTTGATCCGCAACGGGAGGTACTACGGAGTCCTCGGGCTTGGAGTGAATCCCAACGAAACCGCACTCGCCAGCGCAGCCCTCACCCGTGAGGTCACTGTCGCCGTGTTCATCTCCATCTGGGTTCTGGTGATTCTTGGGGCGGTGTTCAACGCCCTCACCATCACCCGACCGGTGAAGGAGTTGCTGCGCGGGGTCCGTTCCATTGCCCTTGGCAATTTCAACGCCCGCATCGATCTGCCGGTCGGCGGGGAACTGGGGGAACTGCTCACCGGTTTCAACGCGATGGCCTCTCAGCTGGAGGCCTACGACGAAGCCAACATCGAGGAGCTCACCGCAGCACAGGTCAAACAGCAATCTCTGATCGCCACCATGGCCGACGGAGCCATCCTGCTCGACGCAGATGGCCGAATCGTGCTGGCGAATCCCACCGCACGACGCCTGTTTCGTTGGGAAGGCCGCAACCTGGAAGGACAGGAGCTGGTGGAAGAACTGCCGGATCTGCTGGCGATCGAACTGCATGTTCCCCTGGATCTGCTGCTGAGCCGCGGCGCCGACAGCGAAGATCTGCGCTGCAGCGTTGGGGAGCCCGCCCGTACGCTGCGAATCGTGCTGCAGTCCGTGCGGGATGCCAGTGGCGAATCGCTCAAGGGCATCGCCGTGACCGTGCAGGATCTCACCCGCGAGGTGGAGCTCAACGCGGCCCAGAGCCGTTTCATCAGCAACGTCTCCCACGAACTGCGCACACCGCTGTTCAACATCAAGAGCTACGTGGAGACGCTCCACGACATGGGGGATCAACTGAGCGATGCGGAGAAGCAGGAGTTTCTCGGTGTCGCGAACGCTGAGACCGATCGCCTCACCCGTCTGGTGAACGATGTGCTCGATCTCTCAAGGCTGGAATCAGGACGTGTCGTGCAGTTCGAGGTGATGAGCATGCGACCGGCCATGGAGCAGACCCTGCGCACATACCGCCTCAATGCCGACGAAAAAAACGTGCGCCTGCAGCTGGATGCTCCGGAGGATCTGCCTGAGGTACTTGCCAACTGGGATCTGCTGCTCCAGGTGCTCGACAATCTCGTGGGCAATGCGTTGAAGTTCAGTCGACCGGGCGGCGTGCTGGCCCTTAGGGCCTATGCATGGCCCGACAGTTGTCAGATGGTGGTCACTGAATCGAATGATGATCCAGAAGGTCCCACCTGCCAGCTCACCTCCCCGCTGCCAAGACTCCGCGTCGAGGTGGCTGATACGGGCTACGGCATCAGTGCAGCAGACCAGGAACGCATCTTCGATCGCTTCTTCCGAGTCGAAAATGCCGTCCATACAGAGGTCGGTACCGGCCTGGGTCTTTCGATCGTTCGCGGCATTCTGGAAAAGCACGGAGCACAGGTGTCCATGGCCAGCGAGCCGGATGTGGGCACGACCTTCTGGTTCGATCTCCCTTTAGGCGAAGCGGATCAGGATGAACTGCAGCTGCAGGCGGAGCGAAGGTCCCGCACCGAACAACTGGCCTGAAGGAATCCCAATCTCAGTCGTCGCTCGACACTCCTCGAGCAATGCGGGACAGCTCACTGCGTTCATCGTTGGTGACCCGGTGCGGAACACCCGAAATAATCCGCTCGAAGTTGGAGAAGGAATCCTTGATCTGCGGCCCATTACCAGTGATCACGAATTCACGGATGCCCTTGTCATGCCAGGAACCACGCATCTTGAACACATTGAGGGCCCGTGCCATCTCTCCACGGATCTCCACGTACTGCAGCAACAGAATCGTGTCGGTGATCGTGGAGATATGAGAGTCGGTGATCGAGTGGCTGCCCATGAACTCCTCTGAGGTGTTCGTGAAGAAACCTGCGATTTCCTCCTGCTTGGCGTAGCCGGTAACTCCGATCACAAACTGGCGGAAGGCATTGTGACTGACGCCTCTGGCCAGAGCTGACAGGGAATCGATCGCCAAGCGCGATGGCTTGAAGTGACTGATTTCCGTCTTGATGATCTGGAGGTGATCCTCAAGGCCCGTCGACTCCGGATAGGCACAGATGATTTTGAGCATTCCATCCTGTTCCATCTGCTCAAAATCGATCCCCCAGCTGGTGCCATTACGCAGCAGCTGGGCACGGGACTCCTCATAGGCAAACAGGATGGCGCGCTCCTTGTTGCGGCAAGCGTCTTCGATGAACTTGGACACCAGCATGGTTTTGCCGGTTCCAGTGGCACCTGTGGCCAGGATGATCGAATCCTTGAAGAAGCCTCCACCGCACATGTCGTCCAGGCGTGGCACACCGGAGCTGACCCGCACGTTTGATGAGCGCTGAGTGAGGCGCATGGCACCCAACGGGAAGATGCTGATGCCGTGAGCACCCATGGTGAAAGGGAATTCTCCCTTCATGTGAGTGGTGCCACGCAGCTTGAGGATCTCCACGGTGCGCCGACGCCGTTCTCCCTCCAGAACATTGCGCAGGATCACGACGTTGTCGGACACGAATTCCTCAACGCCGTAGCGCGCTATCGGTCCGTACTCATCGATGCGCTCGGTCGTCATCAACGTGGTGACACCGATTTCCTTGAGCCGGGCGATCAAACGGAAGATCTCCCTCCGCACCACGAAAACCGCGTCGTACTGCTGAAACACGGCGGTGATCGAATCGATCGCCACTCTTTTGGCCTTGTACTTACGGATGGCGTAGTTGATCCGCTCGATCAGGCCGGAGAGATCGAAGTTGCCCGCGACATCCTGACCATCAGGATCAGGGGAAGCATCCAGGATGAACAGCTTGTCCTGTTCCACCATCTCCTGCAGATTCCAGCCGAAACTCGCGGCATTGCGCAGGATGTCGAGCGGTGACTCCTCAAAGGTGACGAAGATTCCCGGCTCGTCGAAATCCTTGATGCCGTTGTGAAGGAAGTGCAGCGAGAACACCGTCTTGCCGGTGCCGGATGTGCCGCTGACCAGGGTGCTGCGACCAATAGGAAGTCCACCCTGACAAACATCATCGAAGCCCTCGATTCCCGTCGGGAGCTTCTGAACCTGCATCTGAGTCGGGCCGCTGGTGGGAGGAAACTGCATGGCGCAACACTTATGAATGGAACGTAGATAGAACCTTGAGCAGAGGCGAAGTGATCACCACCTCGCTTAAGAATCGGCGCCCCCTTCCATCTGGATTTCGTCATCCTCATCAACGGCATCGAGATAACCGGAGCCAAACGTGTTGTCTGCCAACTCGTCGTAGAGAAGATCAAGCCCGATCAGCACCCGCTCCCGATCGGACAGGTCGCCGATGATCCGGCGGACCGGTGGCGGCAGAATTTTGGCGAGCGTTGGAGTGGCAAGAATCTTGTCTTCCTCCGCCAGCTGCGGATTCTTCAGCACATCGATCACCTTGAGGGCATACACCCCGCGAAACTCCGTTTCGAGAATGTTTCGAAGCGTTTTGAGAGCCCTCATTGAATTGGGCGTGTTGCCTGCGACGTAGAGCTTGAGGATGTAAGTCTTGCGAGGACTCATGACGACACCTCCGGGGCATCCGATGGATCTGACTCAGCCAGGTTGCGACCGGTGAGCGAACCCACCAGAGGAATCTCCGGTGGGACGGAACGCCTGTACATCTCACACAAATGAGCCATCACATCGAGAAGTGCAAGGCGGTAATCCTGAAGAAAATCACTTTTATGACCCTCCAATCGCAGCTGCGTCCAGAACTCGTCAATCAGATTCACGTGGATCTCCACTGTTCGCGTGATGGGCAGATCACTGAAGAAAGCCGTGTTCACAAAGCTTTCCAGAGCCTGGTTTGATGCAGCGGGATCACTGAAATAGTTCGCCAGCAAGTCGCGGTAGGTGCGCTGCAGCGACTCGAGCAACTCATTGCGTTCCTCGACCGACAACCGTCCGAGGAATCGGGATGGATCCCGCTTGTAGAAGACCCCTAAATAACCCAGCCGCTCCTGCAAACGCTGCGACAGGCGGTCCACAGCGCCGCTGCGTAGTTCCTCGGATCGTCCATCAGCGCGACCTTGACGCAGGAAGCGGGAGATCGCTGCATCGATGTTGTAACCGAGTTGAGCCAGCTGATCCGCTGCAAGATGCAGTTCCTCGGGGTGGTAATCAACACGCCCCTTCACCTCTCCCACCAGGACCGCTGGGAAGAGAAGGCCTCCGGCCACAAGCTGCTCCCGGCTGTCGCTATCGAGCAGGTCCTGCTCAATCACCACCGCATCAATGGCCTCCTGCCGTTGATGAAGCAGCGCCACGAGATCCCGATCGTCATCCGTCAGCAGATCGATCGGCTCATAACGGTTTTCGGGCAGCCACTGCCGGCAGGACTGCGCCAAACCAGGAGTTCGCAGCAGCAGAGCAATGGTGAGGCCGGGCCGGGCCATCCGCAGGGTCAGGATTCAAACGTTCCTGAATGTTGACGGTGGGGGGCTTGAGGGTCGAAGATCTTGGTTTGTTTTTCGATTGCGGCTTCAGGCCAAATCGGTTTTGCCGAGCCTGACCGCGTCTCATACGCATGGCCGACACCAAAACAGCACCCGAATCAAACGAGGCTTACGCCATCGTTGAAGCCTCCGGCACCCAGGTCTGGGTTCAGCCCAACCGCTATTACGACCTGGATCGTCTTCAGGCTGACGTCGACGACACCATCAAGCTCGAGAACGTGCTGCTGGTGAAGGATGCCAAGGGCACGACCCTGGGTCAGCCCTACGTCAAAGACGCAACCGTCGAGCTGAAGGTCATGTCCCACCGTCGCGGGCCCAAGGTGATCGTGTACAAAATGCGCCCGAAAAAGAAGACGCGCAGCAAGAATGGTCATCGTCAGGAGCTCACCCGGGTGATGGTTCAGTCCATCTCCGTGGGCGGCAAGGCCATCGGCTGACCCTCCCGGTTCTTCATTTCCGCCCCACCCCCCTCTTCCTCCTCATGGCACATAAGAAAGGCACAGGTTCAACACGCAACGGCCGCGATTCCAATTCCAAGCGTCTTGGTGTGAAGGCATACGGCGGCACCAGCGTCTCTGCCGGCTCGATCCTGATCCGCCAGCGCGGCACCTCCGTGCTGCCCGGCATCAACGTCGGCAAAGGCAAGGACGACACACTTTTTGCACTCACCGACGGTGTGGTGAAATTCGAAACCATTCGCCGCGGCCTGCGCACCCGCAAGCGCATCAATATCGCTGCTGCCGTCTGAACAGCAGATCAATTGCTCCCAGACGCATCAACGTTCATTCCAGCCCCAGCACCACCACGGTGACTGGGGCTTTTCTGTGATCCGCCCTCAGGCTTTGCTGTAGAGGCGAGCCGTGATCAGCAACGGGTGAAACACCTCCAGGAACCGACTCTGCAGCGTTTGAAAGAAACCGTTCACCAGCTGCGGATCATCGAAATGGAAGGGGTACTCACCGTTGTGACCCTTGAAGAAATACCAGTTCATCAGGGCGATGGCCTCCGGCGCCATACGCCGATGAAATTCCGTCAGCTGCGCTGATGGATCCGGCAGGTGCTCCAGCACATCGAGACACACCAATGCGTCGAAGCGAACATCACCTGTGCTTTCGAGATCGCGATGCACCGAAAGCTTGTGAGCCAGGCCAAGGATCTCTGCCCGGTGTTGCACAAAAGCCCGATTTTGCGGGTTGAGATCCACAAACCAGAGGTGATCCACCTGAGGCAGAGCTGCCGCCGACAGAGCATGCGTGCCGATGCCTCCACCGAAATCCAAAACCTGACCCCTTACCGCCATGCCCTGCAAACGCAGCGTGTCAGCGATGTAATCCGCACTGCTGAGATGCCATGCGGCCAACTCCAACAGGTGCCCGGTGCCGACGGTGTCCTCGTAAAAGGTCGTGGCATCCTCCGGGCGGAAAGCTCCGGGATGCAGGTCGGCCAGGTCATCGGTGCTGGTCGGTAGCCGTTGCTCCACAACCTCCAGTGGCAGCTGCAGATAACGGCTGAGGTGCTGCTTCACAGCAAGACCGTCCTGCAGAAAGGCTTCTACAGAAACACTGCGGCTGTCACGAAGCTGGGGCACTGGCAGGACCGATGGGATGCAACAGTCTGAGCTCACGACGACCTGCCCCTGTGGACGGCCCCTTCGGCTTTGTGGTGATCGACAAGCCAGCCGGACTGACCTCCCACAGCTGTGT
>CAJWZN010000039.1 GCA_913050105.1 uncultured Synechococcus sp. | reverse complement strand
CCGAACCTCCACAGGCGGTACCTCCTCTTGTGACGGCTTTGAACGGTGTGATCCGTTCAGCCTGGGAAGGACTGCCGCAACTCGAACCTCTCCCGGTCAACACCGGGCTTGATCGCATCGAAGGCGTTCTCGATGGTGAAGGGCTCTTGATCAGTAACGAGCTGCTCCGTTGCCGTGGAGTTCGCAAGATTCACCTCGAGCTCGCCAGGTTGGGGCGAGGTCTTCAGATCCTGCACTGCGTGTGGTTTCCCGATCCCCGTTTCGATTTGCCGATTTTTGGAGCCGACATCGTTGCCGGACCTGGCGGCGTATCGGCAGCCATTGTCGATCTTTCTCCGGTCACCGATGCCTTGCCTGCGTCGATTGACCGTGCCCTGGCGGCTCTGCCGCGTCCCCCTTTCCGACAATCCCGCGATCTGCCTGGATGGGGAACAATTTTTTCACCACATGTGTGCTTCATCCGTCCGGATGGACCGGATGAAGAGGATCTCTTCCAACAACATGTCTCCAACGTTCTGGCGGTGCTTCACCAGGCGGTTGGCGAGGCATCATGCGAACCGGTGGATGCGGCTTCTACGATCTCTCGTTATGAGGGTCAGCTGAACTATTGCCTCCAGCAGAAACGCAACGACAAAACCCGACGGGTGCTGGAGAAGGCTTTCGACGCGGATTGGGCCGATCGATATATCGAATCACTGCTGTTCGACAATCCTCCTCGTCCCGAGTGATTTCAATGCCATCGCGCGCAATTCTGATTTTTGGAGTCGCGATTGCTGCTGTTGCTTGCAGCCCCCGACCAGCGGAAACGCCGCCGGAAGCGGCCCCCAGTGAAACCGTTTCACAGTCCGTTGAAGCTGTTGCTGCTCTTGGGCAACTTGAGCCCGAAGGAGATTTTCGAAGATTGGATGGCCCCAGCGCCAGCAGAGCCATTTCGCCCCGGATCTCAGAGCTGCTGGTGGACGAGGGAGAGATGGTGACCCGTGGGCAAGTGCTGGCTCGATTCGACAACCGTGCAGGGCTCCAGGCTGATCTGGACGAATTGGACGCACAAATGGCCAGCCTGATGGAGGAGATCACCATGCAGGAGCTGGAAGTGTCCCGTTACGACAAAGCTGCCGAATGGGGAGCTGCGTCATTGGTGCTTCTTGAGGAAAAGCAGAACGAACTGATTCGCCTTGAGGGTCGTCTGGACCAAGCCAAGGCGCGTCGACGCGGCCTGAAAGCTGACTTCGACCGAAGTGAGTTGATTGCTCCTCTGGATGGTCTGGTGCTTGAGGTGCATGCCCGAGAAGGAGAAAAGCCCGGTCCCGAAGGAGTTCTCGACCTTGGAGCCAGCCAAAGAATGCAGGCCCGCATCGAGGTATACGAATCCGATGTCGCCCGAATCGGCCTCAACCAATCGGTGCAGTTGAGCAGTGAGAACGGTGGCTTCAGCGGCAAATTGAAGGGCCGTGTCATCCAGATCAGCCCCCAGGTTCAGCAGCGCGAAGTGTTGTCTACGGATCCCACCGGTGATGCCGATGCACGCGTGGTGGAGGTTCTGGTGGCCCTGGACGATGCCGATGCACGTCGCGTGCTGCGACTGGCTGGGTTGAAGGTGATCGCCAGGTTCGAACCATGAGAAACCTCTGGCAGGGGAGACGGATTCCTCTGTCCTGGCTGTTGCTGTCCCGCCAGCCTGTCCGGCTGCTCGTTGCTCTTGCCGGCATCAGTTTCGCCGGGATCCTGATGTTCATGCAACTGGGGTTCAGAGATGGCCTTTTTGATGCGAGCGTCACGGTTCACCGATTGTTTGATGCCGATCTGGTGTTGATCAGTCCGCGCTCCGCCAGCTCGATTCGAATGGCGGGTTTTCCGCGCAGACGGCTGGTTCAGACCCTTGCTGACCCAGCTGTGGAGGGCGTCAGTCCAGTGCACTGGGGCTTAATGCTGTGGAGAAACCCGGAAACTCGTCTCAACAGAGCGATCCTGGCGTTGGGATTCAATCCAGACGATCCTTTTTTTGTTGACCCAAGCCTTTCGCAGAAAACGGAATCACTCAAACAAAAAGGAAGGATTCTGTTTGATCAATTGTCTCGGCCCGAATTCGGCCCTATCGCCGATTGGTATCGCGAGGGACGAACCGTCGAAACCGAGATTGCAGGCAACCGGATTCGTGTTGAAGGGCTGGTGAGTCTCGGCACAAGCTTTGGAGCTGACGGCAATCTGCTCACCAGCACGGAAACCTTCCTGGACCTTGCACCTCAGAAACCGCCTGGATCCATTGAAGTGGGCTTGATCCGCTTGCGTCCTGATTCTGATCCACAGCAGGTGGTGGAAAGGCTTCAGTCGCGACTCCCCGACGACGTGAAAGTTCTCACCAAACAGGGATTTATTGAATTCGAAAAAAACTACTGGAAGAGCGGCACTTCAATCGGTTTCATTTTCACCCTCGGAGCCGCTATGGGCTTCGTCGTTGGATGTGTGATCGTTTATCAGGTTCTGTACACAGATGTCAGTGACCATCTCCCGGAATACGCCACGTTGATGGCTATGGGCCATCGCCTCAGCGATTTGTTGGGCGTCGTGATGCGAGAGGGGTTTTACCTGGCCGTCATGGGCTACGTCCCGGCTTATCTGGCTGGTCAGGGCCTCTATTGGTTCGTGCGTGATGCAACAAGCCTCCCCGTTGGAATGAACGCAACGCGAGCACTCACTGTTGGCGGAATGATTCTGGTGATGTGCATGCTCTCTGCGCTGCTGGCGATGCGACGACTTGTGGATGCGGATCCGGCGGAGATCTTCTGATGCCAGCAGTTGAGATCGAGTCTCTGAGCCATGCGTTCGGCCAAGGAGAAATGCTCCGAACGGTGCTTCAGAACATCAGCCTCAAGATTGAACCTGGGGAAGTTGTCCTGCTGACGGGACCTTCAGGATGTGGAAAAACAACACTGCTGACCCTCATCGGAGCGTTGCGTACGGTTCAGCAGGGCACGGTGAGTGTTCTGGGGGAACGCCTCGATCGTGCTGGGCGTCGACGCAGGCAGCAGGTTCGGCGCCGGATCGGGATGATCTTCCAGGGCCACAATCTTTTGCGCTGCCTCACCGCTGAGCAGAACGTTCAGATGGGGGCCGATCTGCTTCCAGATCTGGGCTATCGGGCCCGTCGGGATGAAGCTCGCCACTGGCTCCGATCCGTTGGCCTCGAAGATCAGATGGGCAAACTGCCTCATGACCTTTCCGGTGGCCAGAAGCAACGGGTCGCGATTGCCAGGGCACTTGCTGCGCATCCAAGGCTGCTGCTTGCAGATGAGCCAACAGCTGCTCTCGATGGAGCCACAGGCCGAGAGGTGGTGGAGCTGTTGCGACGGCTGGCCCGCGAGCAGGACTGTGCAGTGCTGATCGTGACCCACGATCCCAGGATCCTCGATGTGGCCGATCGGCTCCTGCGGATGGAGGACGGAGCTCTGTTGCCATCTGTTGAGTAGAATCGACGTACAAACGAAAGAACGACACGGAATGGCCAAGCGCAGAAACCTGAAGAAAGAAAAACAGGAACGCAACCGCGCCTACGCCCGCAAGTTCAAAAAGCGCAAGATGCGCAATGACGGCCGCGGCGAAGGTGCCGGCAACGGTGTTACTGGCACAGCCAACAACGGTGGCGCTGCCGACTGATCACCTGGTCTTTCAATCGAGTTTTGAAGGGGGCCATGCCCCCTTTTTGTTGTCCGTAATCTGAGATCTGCTGTGCCGGTTGCCGCGATGTTCGTCAGCGTCGTTATTCCGACCTACAACCGCCGGCCAATTCTTGAGAAGTGTCTGCTGGCCTTGGAGCACCAGCAAACCAGCGGCACACCTGTTGAGCGCTACGAAGTGGTCGTGGTGGACGACGGCTCCACCGATGGAACGCCCAGCTGGCTGCGTCAGAACGCTGACCGCTTTGCCCATGTGCGGCTGATCGAGCAGGTTCACGGCGGTCCTGCCGAAGGTCGCAACCGTGGCGTTGACCATGCTCACGGGGACGTCATCGTTTTCATCGACAGTGACCTTGTTGTCACCCCCGAGTTTCTGGCGAAGCATGCCGAAGCGCTCCAGCACAGTTGGAAGCGCACAGGTGACCGGCTCTGCTTCACCTATGGCGCTGTCATCAACACCACCAATTTTGAAGAGCCAACAAAGGAGCGACACAAACTTCGCGATCTCTCCTGGGCCTATTTCGCCACAGGCAACGTGGCGATCGATCGAAGCGTTCTGCAGCGATCCGGTTTGTTCGACACAGGATTCCGACTGTATGGCTGGGAAGATCTGGAGCTGGGCGAACGGCTTCGGCGAATGAAGGTGCGTCTGATCAAATGCCCAGAGGCGGTCGGGTACCACTGGCATCCGGCGCTTTCTATGGATCAGATTCCCCGACTGATCGAGGTGGAAGGTGAGCGGGCTCGAATGGGATTGCTCTTCTACCGCAAGCACCCCACCAGAAGAGTGCGTTTCATCATTCAGTTCACTTGGTTGCACCGGATTCTCTGGGAGTTGCTCACTCTTGGCGGGCTGATCAATGAACAAACTCTGCGGCCGTTGTTGCGCTGGTTGCTGCGTCGCGGTTTTTCCGGGGCTGCCATGGAGCTTCTGCGCCTGCCCCTGAATCGCATCGGTGTGCGTGCAATGTTCCGAGAAGCACGCCGGGATGGCTTGCACTGCCCGGCGTTTTGATAACTTCATCAGGTTCTTTCACACCGCACACCTGCCCGTTTCGGGTGCATGTGAATCCGGCGTTCGCCTTCCGGCATCGCCGAATTTCATCCCTGGCAGGTGGAGGCGAACCCGAAACCCCAACTCATGGCTGTTGTCACACTCTCCGAAATGATGGAGGCGGGTGCCCACTTCGGGCACCAAACGCGCCGCTGGAACCCCAAGATGTCGCGCTACATCTACTGCGCGCGCAATGGAGTTCACATCATCGATCTCGTGCAGACCGCCGTCTGCATGAACAACGCTTACAAGTGGACTCGCTCCGCTGCGCGCAGCGGCAAGCGTTTCCTCTTCGTCGGCACGAAGAAACAAGCGTCTGAAGTGGTTGCACTGGAAGCAGCCCGTTGCGGAGCTTCCTACGTGAACCAGCGCTGGTTGGGCGGCATGCTCACCAACTGGACCACCATGAAGGCTCGGATCGACCGTCTGAAGGACCTTGAAAGGATGGAGTCCAGTGGCGCCATCGCCATGCGTCCGAAGAAAGAGGGTGCTGTTCTCCGCCGCGAACTCGAGCGTCTGCAGAAGTATCTCGGAGGCCTCAAGAACATGCGACGTCTTCCGGATGTTGTGGTGCTCGTGGACCAGCGTCGTGAATCCAACGCAGTTCTTGAAGCTCGCAAGCTGGATATTCCCTTGGTATCGATGCTCGACACCAACTGCGATCCTGACCTCTGCGAAGTGCCGATCCCCTGCAACGACGACGCTGTGCGTTCCGTTCAACTGGTGCTTGGTCGCCTGGCTGATGCCATCAATGAAGGCCGTCACGGCAACAACGAGCAGCGCGGTGGTGACTCCAGCGAAGGCTGAATCTCTCTGAACCGCTAACTTCTCCCCGCCGTGCCGCTTCGTCGGAACGGCGGCATTTCTATTTACTCCACCGCTAACAACCTCCGATGGCTGCCGTATCCGCAAAGCTTGTCAAAGAACTCCGCGACAAGACCGGCGCGGGAATGATGGACTGCAAGAAGGCTCTGTCAGCAACTGATGGCGATACAGAAAAGGCCATTGAATGGCTCCGCCAGAAGGGCATTGCCAGCGCAGAAAAGAAATCTGGCCGCACCGCAGCTGAAGGTGCGATCGGCAGCTATATCCACACAGGCGCACGGGTGGGTGTATTGATCGAAGTCAATTGTGAAACCGACTTCGTGGCCCGTGGTGACCTGTTCCAGGAACTGCTGCGCGATGTCTCTATGCAGGTGGCTGCCTGCCCAGGTGTGGAATATGTGACCACGGACGAAATCCCGGCTCAAATTCGTGAAAGGGAGAAAGCCATTGAAATGGGCCGTGATGACCTGGATGGAAAGCCTGAGCAAATGAAGGAAAAGATCGTTGAGGGTCGGATCAACAAACGCCTCAAGGAACTTGCTCTGATGGAGCAGCCCTTCATCAAGGACAGCTCAATCTCCGTGGCAGAGCTGGTCAAGCAAACCGCTGGCAAGATCGGTGAAAACGTGAAGGTGCGTCGGTTCACGCGCTACACCCTTGGTGAAGGAATTGAAGTCGAAGAAAACGATTTCGCTGCCGAAGTCGCTTCCATGCAGGCTGGCTGATTCCGGTGCAAAACCAGGACTTTTTGTCCGCCCATGATCCCGTCGAACAGCTGGCACGGCTGCAAAAGCTCTGCCGGCTCCGTTCGATTGCCGTGTATCGGGAAACTGCGCTGTACCTCCAGATCCTGCGTGAGGAAGTGGAGCCTGCCGTGCGTCAGGCCCTGTTTCAATTGATTTCCGAGTCAGATCCGCTGCGGTTCAGCAGGATGCCGGAATCACAGCGACAGAGATTTCATGCTGCCGTACAACAGCTGACGCAGCGCTGCTCCGTGTTGCTGACAGTCGAGCAGCAGATGCATCTGGCAGGCCAGATGCAACGAGAACATCGTCGTCGTAAAGCCCGAGCCAGCCGACAGATGCTCCAGGGCCTTCAGGACGCTGCTGACCAGACCATTCCAACCGCTGATCAGCCTCCTCAACCAGCCCCCCCGCAGCCGGGATCTGTGGAGCTCAGTCTTCGCCCCCCACTCGATCAGCCCCAGAAATTTGGCTACAAACCGTCGAAGGCTGAACCCAGCGAGACGATTGCAGCATCCCCACCCTCTCAGCCCTCTCCATCCCCGGACAGTTCCGACATCAACGAGGCTGACCAGCCGGATCTGGATGTGCTTCGATCGCTGTTCGAGCTGGCTGGCGAAGCGCTTCAGCACCAAAACGACCCAGCTCACGGCACATCCGCAGACGTGACGATGGCCTCGTCGGCTGAACCCGACAATCATCTATTGCCCACCATGCCGGATGCTCTATTGCAGTGGATGGATGGCATGGACATGGCTCTATCGCGCCGATTGCGCAATCTTTCCCATGCTGTGAACGTGCAGATGCTGCGCAGCGGCCTAGCTCAAGCACTCTTGCCGGTGAATCTGCTTGAGGCTGTCATCAACGGACAGATGGAAACTCAGGCAGCTCCCTCCAATCTTCTCCGCCTCCGGTTGCCCTTACCGATGGGCGAGCTCGATCAGGGGATGGACCTGCTCTGTGTTCTGCTTCGGTTCAGTGAGCTGGAATTCGACAGCCACCGACTGCGACGTTGTCGGCGCCGACTGCGCGACCAACAGCGGGAACTGATCACAATGGTTCGTCAGCAGCGCCATTGGGAGCGCCGCTGCCTGGATCGTGAGGCCCTTACCCCTTGGCAGAGTTCATCCAGTCCCAGCAGCCTGAAGTCCGAGGACTGACCCAGGACCAGCTGCGTGAACTGCTGGCCTGGCTGAAGCCTCTTCAACAGGCACTGACCCTGGAAATTGAACGCGGTTGTTCCAACCTGCAGGGCCGGCGCCAGCGATTTGATTGCTTCCTTGAGGAGCAGCTGTCCCAGCCTCCGCAGGATCTCCTTCCACCCGGAGCTCCAGAACGACTGGCACGACTCACTGAGCGTTATGGAAGCTATGCGGATTTGGCCGAGTCCGGTCGCCGGCGACTGACAACTGAGACACGCCAGTGGTTGCATGAATTGCGCCATCGCCTTGAACCCTCGGCTCCGATGGCTCCGCCGCGACTGAAACTGAAGCAGCCGGAACAGAGCAACACCGCGAGGCCCCTTGCACTCGACAGTGGCCTGACACAACTCCAGGGGGTGGGACCCAAGCTGGCGGGTCGACTGGCGTCAATCGGATTGCTGCTGGTGCGCGATCTGCTGAAGCACTATCCACGGGACCATGTCGATTACGCGACCCGTCTCCGCATTGAGGCGCTGGAGCCTGGAAAGACAGCAACGATCGTGGCAACGATCCGTCGATGCAACGGGTTCGTCAGCCCCCGCAACCCGAATCTTGCCATCCTCGAATTGCAGTTGCAGGATCCGACTGGACGCATCAAGGTCAGTCGTTTCCTGGCCGGGCGCCGTTTCAGCTCAACGGCCTATCTGAAGGGGCAGCAGCGGTTGTATCCGATGGGCGCGACGGTGGCCGTCAGCGGACTGGTGAAAGATGGTGGCTATGGCCTCACCTTCCAGGATCCTCTGATCGAGGTTCTGGAAAGCAGCGATGCACCGGTCCGCTCCAGCAGCATCGGGCGGCTGTTGCCGGTCTACCCGCTGACGGAAGGTGTTGCATCCGATCGGTTTCGTCAGCTTCTCGATCAGGTTCTGCCACTCGCCAGTCAATGGCCGGAGCCCCTCTCTATCGACGAGATGGAGAGGTGGAATGTGATCAGATGCAGCGAAGCACTGAAGGGGTTGCATGCGCCCAGCGATCAGGTGGCTTTGGACCAGGCGCGGCGACGGCTGGTGTTCGATGAGTTTCTGCTGCTCCAGCTCGGTCTGCTCGGACGCCGCCGGGACCTGCGTCAACGACCCTCTCCACAGCTGGATCCGGCATCACCTGCCAAGGGTCTGGTGGCTGAATTTCTCGCTCTCCTCCCCTTTTCATTCACCGACGCACAGCAGAGGGTTTTCGCCGAAATTCAAGCTGATCTGCAACGCCCGGAACCGATGGCCCGCCTGGTGCAGGGCGATGTGGGTTCAGGCAAAACAGTCGTAGCCATCGCCGCTTTGCTCAGCACGATCAGTGCGGGCTGGCAAGGGGCACTGATGGCTCCAACGGAGGTGTTGGCAGAACAGCACTACCGCAACCTTTGCCAGTGGTTGCCGCAATTGCATGTCAGCGTTGAACTGCTGACGGGCTCCACACCGAGACCGAAACGGCGTCAGCTGCTCGATGATCTGGCCAACGGCAGCCTCAATGTTCTGGTGGGAACCCATGCACTTCTGGAGGACCCGGTGGTTTTCTCGAGACTGGGTCTCGTGGTGGTGGATGAGCAGCATCGCTTCGGGGTGCATCAACGCGACAGGCTGCTCAACAAAGGCCTGCAGCCCCATCTGCTCACGATGACTGCCACGCCGATCCCACGAACCCTGGCGTTGTCGCTCCACGGTGATCTTGATGTCAGCCAGATCGATGAGTTGCCCCCGGGCCGGACTCCGATTCGCACTCAGATGCTGGGGGCCTCCCAGCGGGAGAAGGCCTACGAACTGATCCGTGAAGAGGTGTTTCTTGGCCAGAGGGCCTACGTGGTTCTGCCTCTCGTGGAGGAATCGGAAAAACTCGACCTGCGTTCGGCCGTTGATGTGCATGCGGAGCTGGCCTCCGAGGTCTTCCCTGAGATGACGGTCGGGTTGCTGCACGGCCGGCTCAGCAGTGCTGAGAAACAACAGGTCCTTGGAGACTTCGCTGCGGGCCGCAGCCAGGTCCTGGTGTCAACAACGGTGGTTGAAGTTGGGGTTGATGTGCCGGAGGCCAGCGTGATGGTGATCGATCACGCAGAGCGTTTTGGCTTGGCGCAACTGCATCAGTTGCGGGGAAGGGTCGGCCGTGGTGCAGCAGCCTCCCACTGCATGCTGATCAACGGGAGCAGCAATGCCCAGGCACGTCAGCGACTCGATGTGCTCGTGCGGTCCACCGATGGCTTCGAGATTGCAGAGATGGACCTGCGTCTGCGCGGGCCTGGGCAGGTGTTAGGAACCCGCCAGTCCGGTTTGCCTGATCTTGCACTTGCCAGTCTTGCGGATGACGGTGCCGTGCTTGAAGACGCCCGCTCGGCAGCCAAGGAACTGCTGGAACGGGACCCTGATCTTGGCGATCACGTCTTGCTCAAGGCACAACTGGACGATCAGCAGCGTCGGTTGAGCGGTGGGACGCCACTGAACTGAACCTATGGAAGGATGCGACGATCCGTTGGCTGGTGATGCGTCCCTGGAGTGATCGCCCGATCACGGATTGCCATGAGCCACTGCTGTCTCTGCCGTTGGAGCTGCTGCGGCTTGAACCGCACCCTTATGTCTCGGTCGGTGCGCCCTATGGCCCTGATGCTGATCCCTTTCGTCTGCGTTCCGGTGTTGTTCAACGCCTTCTCCGGGCTCAGCAGGCCCTGAAGCAACGTCACCCGGAACTTCGTCTCGCGATCTTCGATGCCTGGCGACCTGTTTCGGTTCAGGCCTTCATGGTGGAGTTCTCGGTCGAGCAGGAAGCGCAGCGTTGTGGGGTCGATCGCGATGATGCAGCCGGAATGACTGGTGTCCGAGAAGCAGTCAATCGCTTCTGGGCTGAACCCAGTCGCAACCCGGCCACCCCACCACCCCACAGCACCGGTGGCGCAGTGGACCTCACCCTCGCGTCATCCCTCGATGGCACGCAGCTGTTCATGGGCGGGATGATCGATGCGATCAACGAAATTTCGGAACCGGATCACTTCGTTCAAGCGGCGGCGGGAACCGACCAGGCGATCTGGCACAAGCGTCGCTGCCTTCTGCGATCCGTGATGAGC
>CAJWZN010000038.1 GCA_913050105.1 uncultured Synechococcus sp. | reverse complement strand
TCAACTTCAACCAGTCCATCCTTGATGGTCAGGGCCGCGTCCTGAACACCTGGGCGGATGTGCTGAACCGTGCCGGCCTCGGCATGGAAGTGATGCACGAGCGCAACGCTCACAACTTCCCCCTCGACCTGGCTGCAGCCGAGTCCACACCTGTGGCTCTGCAAGCACCTGCCATCGGTTGATCTGGAATCAACCTGTTCTGAATAGAACAGCAAAAACGATTCAGATCAACTGAATCGGAAAGCCCCCTCTCATGAGGGGGCTTTTTGTTGGCTGCACATGTATGGTCTGGCCCATGAATTATCGGGAGGTCAGCCGCGAAGCCAACCGGGCCAGAACCGCGATTGAAAACGCCAACTGGGAAGGACTTCGCTACTGCGGCAACCGCTTCGAACGCGGCCAGTACTACAGAGAAGCCTGGAAAGCCCTGGCAGCAGGAGTGGAAGGCAAGGTTGATCTCGATCGGCCGGTGTGGCCTGGCCCTGGGCATCCCTGCAAACACCTTCTGGTGCTGCAACGATCCAGAGACCTCGGCGATGAATTGCGAATCATCCGATTTGTCGACCACGCGGCCAGAACTGCCGACAAGGTCACAGCACTGGTGGAGCCCCGGCTGATTCCACTGCTTTCACGCAGTTTTCCCAAGGTGGAATTCGTACACCGAGAAAGTGACCTCAACGACACCACCTACAGCCATATCGCTGCGCAGGAAAGACTCGCTTACTGGTTCGGCCATGACAATTCAGCAATCGAAAGATCCTTCCTTCCGCTTCAGGCCCCGGCTCTGCAGACGGTGAAACGGGGGATTGGCATTGCGTGGTTCTCAAGAGCGATGGGCAAGACCCTGCCGTCTCTTCACGACTGGGCACAGGCACTTCAGGACTGGTCCGTCCGGCTGCAGTCCCTGCAGTACCGCGAGCAGAACGCGGGATTTCGCAAGTTGTGTGAGCTGACGGGTCGACCGATCAGGACGTCCCGGAACATTGACCAGATTGCCGATTTGGATGCGTTCGCTGCTCAGGTGAGTGGCCTGCGTGGTGTACTGACCATCAGCAACACAACCGCCCATATGGCGGGAGCTCTTGGCATCCCCTGCGTCGTGGTCCTTGACAACGGGATTGTCACCACTTGGCCCTACACAAGCTTCAAAACACCCTTTTATCCAAAAACCCGTCTGATTCGACGTCGCGAGGATAGTTGGCTAACAGCGCTGCAAAAGGGACGGGAGGTGTTGATGTCAATGGTCAACAAACAGCAGAACCCCGTTCCGTGAACGAGCCAAATCTTCCACACACACCCCTAGAGGGTGTTGAAGACGATGCGTTAGGGGGAGCTGAAGAAACCGCATTTGCTTCAGCCGGTTTTTGGCCGCAACTTCAGCGTTGGAGATGGCAGCAGCAACGCAAGGCCCGCACACGGCAGGCCAGGAAAGAGGCGTTGACCGATGTCATGCGGCTGCTTGACTTCAACGGCATCGATGGGGACTACATCGAGTTCGGATGCTTCCGAGCCGAAACCCTTCCTCTGGTTCATCGCATCAACCGGAAACTGCCGATGAAGCGTCACCTCTGGGCTGTCGACAGTTTCCAGGGGATTCCAGCGCCCCAAAGCTTCCGTGATCTCCATCCTCGCTGGCAAGAGGGACGAAAACACACCACAAAAGAGGACTTCTTGCGACGCTGCCGCAGGGCCGGCATCCCGGGACAGGACTACACCACGATCAGCAGCTCGTTCAACAATCTCAGTGGACTCTCCCCGAAAGGGCTTCCAAACAACATCGCCTTGGCGTATGTGAACTGCTACCTGCACAGTCAGGTGGAGCAGGTTCTGGAGGTGATGCGTCCAAGACTGAAGCAGGGAATGGTGATCATCTTTGACAACTACTTCGCATGCTCCCGGTTTCATCAATCCGGCGACAAGGCCGCGTTCGAACGGTTCCGAAACCAAGAACACGGCTTCAGATTCTGTCGATACCGCGACTTTGGCTTCGCCGGGGCTGCCTTTCTGGCGGAGGAGCCATTCGCGTGAATCCACTTCAGAGCCGACGGCATTCGAGTTCGCAAATCGATCAACCCTGGAGAGACGCCTGAGACGACACCTTCCTCCACGAGCTGATCGACCGAGGCAAGCTGCCACATGAGTTTCAGAACATCAGGTAACAGGTGCTGCTAGGGGTTACGGCTACGTAGCCTCCTTGCAACGCAGACCACCCATGGGCAGCAGCTTCGGCAACCTCTTCCGGATCAGCACTTTCGGCGAATCCCATGGTGGCGGCGTGGGCGTGATTGTGGAGGGATGCCCACCCAGGCTGGATCTAGACATGGAGGAGATTCAGCGGGAACTGGATCGCCGCAGGCCAGGACAGAGCCACATCACCACACCGCGCAAGGAAGCAGATCGCGTTGAGGTGCTGAGCGGACTGCTTGATGGCACCACAACGCTGGGGACCCCAATCGCCATGCTGGTGCGCAACAAAGACCAGCGCCCAGGCGATTACAAGGACATGGCCGTGGCCTTCCGCCCTTCCCATGCAGATGCGACATATCAGGTCAAATACGGCATTCAGGCCCGCAGCGGGGGCGGTCGGGCCTCAGCCCGGGAGACCATCGGGAGAGTGGCCGCTGGAGCAATCGCCAAGCAGTTGCTGCGCAAGGCGGCAGGAACGGAAGTCTTGGCCTGGGTCAAACGGATCCATACCATCGAAGCCAGCATCGATCCGCAGGTGGTGAACCTCTCAGATATTGAGAGCAACATCGTGCGTTGCCCCGATCCGGACATTGCAGGAAAAATGGTCGAGCGGATCGAAGCGATCGGCCGGGAAGGAGATTCCTGCGGTGGCGTCATCGAATGCGTGGTGCGTCAACCGAGGCTTGGCCTGGGCATGCCGGTGTTCGACAAACTTGAAGCCGACCTGGCCAAGGCAGTGATGTCTCTACCGGCAACCAAGGGATTCGAGATCGGCTCGGGATTTGAAGGGACACTTCTCAAGGGCAGCGAGCACAACGATTCATTCATCCCGGCAGACGATGGCCGCCTGCGCACTGTCACCAACAATTCCGGTGGAGTCCAAGGCGGAATCAGCAATGGCGAATCGATTGTGATTCGCGTGGCGTTCAAGCCGACGGCCACCATTCGAAAGGAACAGCAGACCGTCGATTCAGACGGCAATGCCACCACCCTTTCAGCCAAAGGACGTCACGACCCCTGCGTGTTGCCAAGGGCCGTGCCAATGGTGGAAGCCATGGTTGCACTGGTTCTTGCAGATCACCTGCTTCGCCAGCAGGGGCAGTGCAGTCTTTGGTGAAGCGACTTATCCAGCCGTAACGGGAGCCTTACCGTTGCTGCTGACGGCAGCGGCCTCAGCATTGGAAGCTGACGTTCGGGTGCGAGTGCGACGTGACGCCGACTTCTTCGTCGCAACCGCTTTCTTCTTAACCGTGCGCCGTGCCCGGCTGACCGTGGCCCTGCTCCGATGGCTCAGCACCAGAGCCCATTCCTCATCGGAAAGGGTCGCTGGCTTGCTGCCATGGGCATAGGCCAATTTGGCAGCTTTCTCGATGTCCTTGATCAGGTTGGTCCATGACGTGGCGAAGCGCTTGTCGGACTGGGATTTGGCACCGCTTTCCACCAGCGTTTCGACCACTCCTGAGGCGGAAACCTTCTTACGACGTCGGTTGAAGATCTCTTTCTGAAGCTGAGCGATCAGGGCATCCGCCTTATCGCTCAGCTTGATGGTGAGCTGCGACATGACGCAGAGCAACGACTATCTCATCTGTAGCACTTTGGACACACGTCTACCACCCAGTGCAGCAATGTTGGATCGATGCCTTCCGATCCGAGCACACGTCGACCCAGGGCCACAGCGGCATGACCCGCTGCCAGCCAGGGCTCCAGATCATCAACACCAAGACCGCCAGCGGCAATCACCTTCGGCAAAGGCCCCAGCGGTCCTCTCAGGCTTTGGAGGTAGTCAACACCGAGTTGGGCTGCAGGGAAAAGCTTGACCAAGCTGCAGCCCTGCTGCATGGCTTGAAACATCTCCGTAGGGCTGAAAACCCCTGGCACTAGGAGGATTCCCAGGCTCCGCGCACGCTGCAGCAGCGCCGAGTCGAGGCATGGAGACATGCCGAACGACAGGCCGCATGCATACACATCATCGATGGCCTTGAAGCTAGTGAGCGATGCAGCGCCAACCTGTAGATCTGGGCACGACTGCTGAACATTTCGGACGAACGAACACCAGGAAGGATGGTCAACCCAAGCCACTTCCAGATGCCGCAGACCAGCCTCATGCAGAGATTGGATCTGAGCCAACAACGAAGAACGACCCGATACCCCCTGAAAATCGGAGGCATCGGGTCGAACGACAATCAGCAAAGGCTGAGTGCATAAAGAGGCGATTAACGCCTCTTCAAACACCAACCATGAACTGAATTCAGATGTACTCAGCGACCCGGACGTCACGCTTGATCAGCAGCTCTTGGAGCTCTTCAGCATCCACAGTCTCCTGCTCGATAAGCATTTCGGCCAACTCGTCGAGAACGGAGCGATTGTCGACAAGAACCTTAGTAGCTCTCTTGTATGCAACATCAACCAGGCCAGAGACCTCACTGTCGATCATTGCGGCGGTCTCCTCGGAGAAGTCGCGTTCAGCAGCGATATCGCGACCAAGGAACATGCCTCCTTGAGAGCGCCCCAAAGCAACCGGTCCGATTCCATCGCTCATTCCAAAGCGAGTGATCATCTGCCGGGCGGTGTTCGCGACCTGCTGGAGATCATTCGAGGCACCTGTGGTGACCTCGTCTTCGCCGTAGACGATCTCTTCTGCGACACGACCACCCAGGGCGACAGCCATCTGGTTTTGCAGATAGGCCCTTGAGTAAAGACCTGACTCCATCCGCTCTTCACTTGGGGTGAAGAAGGTCAATCCACCGGCGTTACCGCGGGGAATGATTGAGATCTTCTGCACCGGGTCGTAATCGGGCATGAGAGCACCGACTAAAGCGTGACCAGCTTCGTGGTAGGCCACAAGGCGAGCCCGCCGAACGCTCATCACTCTGTCTTTCTTCTCGGGTCCCGCCATCACCCGTTCGATGGCATCGCTGATCTCGTCATTGCTCACTTCCGTGAGTTCACGACGCGCAGCAAGGATTGCCGCCTCATTGAGCAGGTTGGCAAGATCCGCACCGGTATATCCGGGGGTTCTACGGGCAACCTTGTCGAGGTCGACGTCTTTGGACAGAGTCTTCCCACGGGCATGGACACCGAGAATTTGAAGACGGCCGGCATAGTCGGGACGATCAACGGTGACCTGACGGTCAAAGCGTCCGGGGCGCATCAAAGCTGCATCGAGAACGTCGGGACGGTTGGTTGCCGCGACAATGATGATGCCGGTGTTGCCCTCAAAACCATCCATCTCAGTGAGGAGCTGGTTGAGCGTCTGTTCACGCTCATCGTTGCCACCACCCAGTCCTGCGCCGCGCTGACGACCCACTGCATCAATCTCGTCAATGAAGACGATGCAAGGGGCATTCTTTTTCGCCTGTTCAAACAAGTCACGCACTCGGCTGGCGCCAACGCCAACAAACATCTCAACGAATTCCGATCCTGAAATCGAGAAGAACGGAACGCCAGCTTCACCAGCTACCGCTTTGGCAAGGAGGGTTTTACCTGTACCTGGAGGGCCAACAAGAAGAACCCCTTTGGGAATTTTTGCTCCAACCGCTGTGAACCGATCAGGGTTCTTGAGGAAGTCAACAACCTCGGTCAGCTCAAGCTTTGCTCCTGAAATACCGGCGACATCAGAAAAGGTGACTTGCGTTGAGGGCTCCATCTGAACCCGAGCCTTGCTCTTGCCGAACTGCATGGCCGGATTGCCACCGCCACCACCTTGGGCACGGCGGAACAGGAAGAACAATCCGCCAAGCAATAGCAGCGGGAAGATCAAGCTGCCGACAGCAGACTGCCAGGCGGGTGCCTGACGCGTTGGCTGAACAGCGATATCCACATCGTGCTGAGTCAGCAAGCCCAGCAGCTCTTTATCGGGGGCGAGGTTCACCTGAGCACGACGACCATCGTTCTCCACCACCTGAGCGGTGCCACGGTCCGGAGAAATCAACACACGGCTGATCTGGTTCTCCTCAACCGCTTCAACGAAGTCGCTGTAACGCATGGTTCGCGCTTCCTGCTGGGTGCTTCCACCACTCAGGAATGCTGGGGCAATCACGACAATCGCCAGCACTAGCAGGGCCGTAAGGCCGATGTTGCGCCATCGCTTGTTCAAAGCTCACCTCGCTTAGATGAAGGAATGTTAACCGAGTCCTCAGGGATCAGGCGGAGCGGAGGACCTCAACAACGCTCTTGAAGGCAAACCACTCGGGAATGTCCTCACCGCCACGCAGCATTTTGCGGAACTGGGTTCCACTCAGCTTTTTCACGTGCAAACCGCGCGCCTCAGCATGTTCTGCGGTCACATAGCCCTCTTCCTGGGTATAAACGAGATTCAGAGAGGGCACTGTCTCCATGGTGAGTTCCGGTGCGCACTCCTTAGCGAAGTTCTGAGCGTCGTAGGGCCCATAGAAATCGTCACCACTGAGGGATGACTTACAGCCCGCCATATCGCGACCGATGATGAAGTGGGTGCAGCCGTAGTTGCGGCGAATGATCATGTGCTGCAAGGCTTCACGAGGCCCTGCCATATGCATCGCGTACGGCAGATAGGCCCAGCGAATGCGCTCGTTGCTCACCTCAGCAGCAAGTCGCTCATAGGTCTGGAAGCGAACTGCACCAGGAATGTCGTCCTGCTGGGTGGGCCCACAGGTGGGGTGCACGAGCACAACAGCCTTCTCGCTCACGTTTTGCGCATGCAGTGCTCGAGTGAACAGCTCGTAGTGAGCGCGATGAATGGGATTGCGGCACTGGAAAGCAACCACATCTTCACCATCAGGAAGACCTGCACGAACCTCCGCAGGTGTCCTGCATGGGAAGACCCGCTGTGGAAGCTCTAAACCCTTGAGGCTGCCACCGAGATAAAACCGCTTGCGCTCCATCGTGATCATGCGCACCGCAGGATGCTCGATCGAGGTGGTGCCGTAACAGCCCTTGGCCTCAGCGACCTTGTCAGGCTCCCACTTCGCCTCCACCTGGAGAACGGCCAGATCTTGTCCCTTGTAGGTGAGCAACACGCTGTCACCGACCACCACATCGTCGCGGTCGGTGTCCATCACAATCGGCAGGCCGAAGAGCTGCCCAGCCGAAAGACGGTGGCCGGACACCACAGAGTCGTAATCCTCCTGGTGCATGAATCCCCGCAAGGGAGAAAAGCCACCAACAACAAGGAGCTCCACATCACAGGCGTTGCGATCGGAGCACTCAAGGGTCTTGCCGGCTGATTCCTTGATGGCTCCCTGCTCAGCCTTGGGAGTCATCAAATCCACCAGAGTGCCGCCATAGGGGGCAATCACCCCGGATCTCTGGGCGGAGGCGGCTGCGCTGGCGGTCATGGGATGGGCTGAAGATCGGGCGATTCTCCCAGATCATCAACGAACTGCGGAAGGCATAAAAAAAGGGGGGCATACACCCCCCTGATGCACTGTTGAATCAGCCGAAACAATCAGGCTTCTTCGAGACGGCCGTAGAGGTCGCCGGTGATCTTGATATCCACCACTTCACGTCCCCCCATGTCGGAATCGGAAGGCTGGATCGCACTGAATATTCCCGCAAATTCTCCGGTTTCTGGATCCACTTTGGTGATCGAGAGACTCATGTTGCCCACACCATCGATGTAGCGCTTGTTGTTGTCTTTCTCGAGCTGCTCGTCATCACCACCGAGAGCAATCAAACCCTGGGCGTACTGGACGCCAGTGGTGAGGGCCCGACCCTTGGGATCGATGAAATTACTGGTGCGGTAGCTCGGTGTGCGGTATGTGCCTTCGAAATCCGTGCTGGTGGTGATGGCGGCGCCTTCAGCAGTGGCATTCAGAGACTTGCTGGAGAAGGTGAATGGAAACTCCTCTCCACCAGGAACAAGAATCGTGATCGCCTGGAAATCGATGCCGCCTTTCTCTTGAAACTCAAGGCCGGTTTCGGTGACGGTGAGATCGCCGAAGACTTCATCCAGGCTCGATGTGAAGCGGGTGAGGATCTTGCCCTCAACGAACTCAGCTTCCTGGCGGATGTTCTTGGGCTCCTCCTTGGCATACACCTGCACAGGGTGCATGCAGATGCCACGCAGCTCATAGGACGCACCTGCGGTCAAAGCAATCGAACCGCGGGCCGAGTCTCCAATTGTGGGGCAATCGTTGGCTTTACCGGTGTTGCGGATGTCGTCGTAGGTGACATTGGAACCCGAGCGCTGCACCGCTTCACTGTCACCGCTGCAGGCGGTGGTGAAAAAAGCGAGGCAGAGCGCCAGAACGACGGACAGCAGGGAGCGAATGCGCATGGGAGAAGCCGGTGGGGGCTGAACGCTGTACAGACGGAGGAAACCGTCAAGATCGGATCTTACAGGGGTGAAACCGCCTTCAGAGCCGGCTTTTCGCAGGTCTCAACAACTCGTCGAGCCAGACCGCCGCAGACCCACCAAAGCATCGAGAAGCTGATGGGCGAGATGCAGCTTTGAAGTCGACGGGAGTGACGTTGGTCCACTCTCGGACAGCAACCAGCCACCGTTCAAAGGCTCCGAAAAACCCTGGCCATCACGGTCGATCGGATTCGCAAACATGAGGTCACACCCTTTCTGCTGTCGCTTGTCCTCCCCGATGCGGCAGAGGGTGTCGTCGTCTCCGGTTAGAGCAGCGAAGCCAAGAACAATCTGCCCAGTTGTGCGGCGAGCAGAGACATCTGACAACAAATCGGGAACCAACTCCCAGCCTTCGGTGAAGCGCTTCAGCCACACCACTTTTGGCTCCTTTGTTGAAGTGGCTGGGATGGAGCGGCGCAGATCCGCCACAGCCGCCGCCATAGCCACTGCATCCGCCTTTGGTTGCAGATCCTTCAGAACTTCCTCAAGTTCTGCTGCTGAGGTGATCGGATGACAGCAAAGCGCTTCCATCCAGGGAATGGGCACCTGGAGAGGGCCATGAACAAGATCAACCTCTGCTCCACGCAGCTGTGCAGCCTGAGCCAGGAGAACGCCCATTGCGCCACTGCTGCGATTGGTCAGCGATCGGGCCGCATCGATTTGTTCCACCGTGGGACCAGCGGTGACCAGCAGTCGCAGGCCAATCCAGTCGCGCTTGGCTTGCGGGCTTGGCTGGCCTCGACTGAACAAACTGACTACCGCCAGTTCAATCATTTGGGGATCGGCCATACGACCATCTCCCAGGCGATCACAAGCCAACAGACCGGCTGCGGGTTCCAGGGGAACCACCTGAGGAAAATGTTTCACGCGCTCCCAGTTGTCCTGGACAGCGGGGTGGTTCCACATCGCCGTGTTCATGGCGGCAGCCACCAGAACAGGACATTCGCAGGCCAGCAAGACGCTGGCCAGAAGACCGTCCGCCGAGCCATGGCTCCATCGACTCAGGCTGGAAGCGCTCAGCGGAGCAACAACAACGAGCTCAGCCCACTCAGCCAGTTCGATGTGCAACGGCCGTGAACAACTGGAATCCCAACCATCTCCATCCTCGTAACAGCGATGGCGACTGAGGCTTGCAAGTGCCAACGGACTGACCAACTTCTCCGCACTTGGAGTGACCACACAGCGCACTTCGGCACCCGCCTTCACAAGAGCACTGACCAACAAAGGCGTTTTGACAGCAGCAATGCTGCCGCTGACACCAATGAGCAGACGACGCCCTGCCAGCGGCCTCAAGGCATCAGTCCTCATCAAAAGGTTCCTGGTCAACCAGGTGCACGTAAGGCGCAGTCAGATAGGGACGATGAATGGCCAGAGCCCGCAACAGATGCCAGTCAGCAAGTCCGGCGAACGGCGTCGGATAGTCATCGTCGTCCAGTCGCTTGGCCAGAACGGCCACTGACTCCTCATCAAATTGCGCAAGCCGCTCCGGAGTGATGGCGCTCTCGGTCGTCGAAGCGGAGTGCATCGCTGGGATTACCTGACCGCTCCAGTTTGGCTTAGCAGCCCACCGCTAGCTTGATGTGGAGGGGAGTTAGCTCAGTTGGTAGAGCGCTGCGATCGCACCGCAGAGGTCAGGGGTTCGAATCCCCTATTCTCCATCGCATGTATTCCAGTCGAGGTCCATTCACAGTCGGTCTTGGGGTCGTGGTGACACTTGCAACCCTTGCGAGACCGGAAGCGCTGGTGACCTTCACAATTCTGATTTTGGCCACGGACCTGGGTCGATTGAACCGCTCCCCAGTCACCGGGGACCTCCCATGGGGTAAAAGGGATCAGTGAATTGCACCCAGGTCGATGTCGCAGTCGAAGCGTGAGCAGGTTGTCAGCCACCTGCGATATATCCGTCAGGAACTGCGTGAAATGCATCAAGGTGTGATGGAGGATGGTCTGCTGCCTGAAGCAGGTGAAGTGCGCGGTGTGATGGCTCAGATGGAGGCTCTGCTCGAGCTGTTGGAGGGCAAGTCGTCCCGAAAAGCGAAAGCTGAATCCAACTGATCGGAAGTTCAACTGAATTCCAGACAGGATCGGTCACAGTTCTGCAGCTGATCCATCGAGCTCAAAATCCTGCATGTCCGCAGCACTTGGTGTAAAAGCTGAGTGAAGACTGGACCGGATGACTGGTGTCTCCGGATCATCTCTTCTGCCTCTTCCATCGGAATAGATGGCACATCGCTCACAGTCCACCCGGCTTCATCAACGCTTTGGCGAGTTG
>CAJWZN010000037.1 GCA_913050105.1 uncultured Synechococcus sp. | reverse complement strand
CGAAGCTGCTGTACCTCCTCGTACTTCAGATCAATCCAGTTGTCGATGAAGTCGTCTGTGAAAACACCACCAGCAGTCAGGAATGCGCGGTCAGCATTCAGAGCTTCAAGAGCTCCATTGAGAGAAGCAGGCACCGTCGCGATCTTCGAAAGTTCTTCAGCGTCCAGTTCAAACAGGTCGCGGTCTTCGCCGTCTCCTGGATCGATCTGGTTCTTGATACCGTCAAGACCAGCCATCAGCATTGCACTGAAGGCGATGTAAGGATTGGCAAGGGCATCGCCGGAACGGAACTCCAGGCGTTTGGCTTTGGGGCTTGGACCAGTCAGGGGGATACGAACGGCGGCTGAACGGTTGCCTTCGGAGTACACCAGATTGACTGGAGCTTCAAAACCCGGAACCAAACGTTTGTAGCTGTTGGTAGTGGGGTTGGTGAAAGCGAGGAAGGCAGGTGCGTGCTTCAGAATTCCGCCGATGTACCAGCGCGCGGTCTGAGAAAGATTGGCGTAGGTACCTTCACCAAAGAACAGTGGCTGGGCCGCTTTCCAGAGACTCTGATGCACATGCATACCTGAGCCGTTGTCGTTGAAGACAGGCTTCGGCATGAATGTGGCGGTTTTTCCGTATTTCTTTGCCACATTTCGCACGATGTATTTGTAGATCATCACGTTGTCTGCAGCCTCAATCAGCTGAGCGAACTTCATGCCAAGTTCGTGCTGACCGGCTCCAGCCACCTCATGGTGGTGCTTCTCGATGGGGATTCCCAGCTGAGCCATCAGCAGGAGCATTTCCGAACGAATGTCCTGGGCGGTGTCGTTTGGAGCAACTGGGAAGTAGCCCTCTTTTTCCTGAATTTTGTAGGCCAGGTTGCCGCCTTCCTCAACACGACCGGTGTTCCAGCCAGCTTCGATGGTGTCGACGCTGTAGAAGGAACCACCTTCGGCCGAGTTGTAGCGGACGTCGTCGAACAGGAAGAATTCCGGTTCCGGTCCGAAAAAGGCAGTATCAGCGAGGCCTGTGCTGTTGAGATGATTGAGAGCACGCTGAGCGAGTGCGCGAGGGCAACGCTCATAGGGCTGGCCGGTACGAGGTTCCTGGATCGAGCAGATCAGGCTGAGGGTTTTGTGACGGTAAAAGGGATCCACCCACGCGGTGCTCGCGTCAGGAACCATGGCCATGTCAGAGGCCTGAATCCCCTTCCATCCACGAATGGAAGAGCCGTCAAACGCCAATCCCTCGGTGAAGGACTCCTCTTCCAGCAAGTCTGTGCAGACCGTGAGGTGCTGCCATTTGCCGTGCAGATCGGTGAACTTCAGGTCGATAAGTTCGATGCCTTCGTCCTTGATCTGACGAAGGACGTCCTGAGGGGTTTTGGCCATATGGGCGCCTGAAGACGGAATAGATCGGACCGTAATGATCCGTTGGCACCCATTGTGTATCAATACGTACTTTTTGCATGGCTGGGGTCGATTAATCGCGATCAGACCCTTCCCTCGTAACCCTTTCTGTCAACTTCCTGGAAAGTCAGGCCTGCAGAGGGTTTTCAGCTGTGAGCTGGTGTTAGTTTCTGCACTGGATGGTTCCGGAGAATTCAGAGCATGCGTGATGCCATCAGCGGTCTGATCGGTCGCTACGACCAGCTTGGGCGCTATTTCGACCGTTCGGCGATCGACAGCATTGAGGGGTATCTGTCCCAGTCGGCTCTCAGGATCCAAGCGGTTGAGTTGATCAATCGGGAAGCTGCCGAAATCGTTCGTGAGGCCAGCCAGAGGCTGTTCCAGGATGAGCCTGAGCTGTTGCTGCCGGGCGGAAACGCTTACACAACCAGGCGATTGGCGGCGTGCCTGCGCGACATGGACTATTTCCTCCGCTACGCCAGTTACGCGCTTGTGGCCGGAGACAGCTCCATCCTCAACGAGCGCGTGCTGAATGGTCTGGATGACACCTACAAGAGCCTTGGTGTTCCAACGGGCCCAACCGTGCGAAGCATCGTTCTCCTTGGCGAAGTGATCGCAGAGCGGCTGTTTGAAGCCGGTGTTCCCGCCGATCGTCTCGCACCTGTGATGGTGCCCTTCGACCACATGGCTCGAGGTCTGGGGGAAACCAACATCCGCAAGAGATAGTTCGTTTTCATACCCTCCGTTTCAATCGCGGTTTTCGGCTCCGAAGCCGTTCGGTTACTTCGTAGGGTGCTGTGAACGATTAACGATCAGGGCCTTGGCGACAACCCCTTCCCTACTGCCTGTCGACGACGCTCACCGCAAGTCCTTCGCCCCGATCAACACTCCCGACAGGCTGTTACTGGGCCCAGGACCTTCCAACGCCCATCCCAAGGTTCTGGAAGCTTTATCCAGAACACCCATCGGTCATCTCGACCCGCTCTATGTCGAGCTGATGAGCGAGGTGCAGGAACTGATGCGCTACGCCTGGCAGACCGACAACCGCATGACACTGCCCATGAGTGGGACGGGCAGTTCGGCCATGGAAGCGACCCTGGCCAACACCGTTGAGCCTGGCGACACGGTGTTGGTTGCCGTTAAGGGGTATTTCGGGCTGCGACTGGCTGATATGGCCGGTCGTTATCGCGCTGAAGTCAAAACAATCGAGAAACCCTGGGGCGAATGGTTCAGCCTCGAAGAGCTTGAGGCTGCGTTGCTCCAGCACAAGCCAGCCATCCTGGCCATGGTGCACGCGGAGACATCAACCGGTGTTTGCCAGCCGATGGATGGAATCGGTGACCTGTGCAGAAAGCATGATTGCCTTCTCCTGCTCGACACAGTGACCTCACTGGGGGGAGTGCCTCTCTACATCGACGATTGGAAAGTTGATCTGTCCTACAGCTGCAGCCAGAAAGGCCTGAGCTGCCCTCCTGGTCTCGGCCCGTTCACCATGGGGCCCCGTGCGGAGGCCAAAATGGAGGCCCGCAGCGGCAAGGTGCCGAATTGGTACCTCGATGTTTCTCTGCTGAACAAGTACTGGGGCAGTGATCGGGTTTATCACCACACTGCGCCGGTGAACATGAATTTCGGCATGCGCGAAGCATTGAGACTCCTGGCTGAGGAAGGTCTCGATCAGGCCTGGGCACGGCATCGCAGAAATGCTGAAGCCCTCTGGAGTGGCATGGAAGGTCTCGGACTCACCATGCATGTCCCTTACGAACGCCGCCTACCAACCCTGACCACCGTTCGGATTCCAGATGGTGTCGATGGGAAGGCTTTCAGTCAGCACCTGCTGAACACCCACGGCATTGAAGTGGGTGGTGGTCTCGGATCCCTCGCAGGCAAAATCTGGCGCATCGGCCTGATGGGTTTCAACTCCACTCCCGAAAACGTGAACCACCTGCTGAACCTGTTCGAAACGGAGCTCCCCAAGTTCAGCGGAACGACCGCCGCCGCCGCTGCCTGAACCACTCCGCAAGTTGTTGTCCGGCTCGCTCCTGCATCAGCGGGCCGACCACATCCATGTGGTGGTGTGAGCTTTGATCCTCCGCCAGATTGAGGCAGCCACCCAATGCTCCTCGTTTCAGGTCTGCTGCACCGAAGACAACCCGTCCCATTCGGGCCTGAACCAGTGCACCGGCACACATGGGGCAAGGTTCCAGGGTCACCAAAAGTGTGCACTGGTTGAATCGCCAGTCATCTTTCAACCACGCGGCCTGCCGAAGAGCGACCAGCTCGGCATGACCCAGTGGATCTCGGGCCGTTTCACGGCGATTGCGTCCGTGACCGATGCAGCGGCCCTGTTCATCGAGAATCACAGCTGCCACAGGAACTTCGCCGTTGCGTCCAGTTTCAGCTGCGCGTTCAATCAACACCTCCATCCAACGCAACCACAGTTGTTCGTCCAAGATCCTTTACACCTTGTCCTGGTGAACCATCCTTGAGCAGCGCCCCTCAAAAGGCGAAAATCGGCGTAGACCCTTCGCGGCAGCCGGTGCACGCTCGTTCCGATCACCGACAGGTGTCGACAGCCGTCGATCCTTTTGCTTCACCGCATCAGGTGGACCCTGCTCTGCAGAAATTTCTGCATCTCGCCGCTGATCAGCTCACTGAGTGGATGGGCTCCGCTGCAGCGGCCACTCCGTTTCCTCTGGTACGTCCGCAACCTGAAGTTGCACCCTCCCCGGAGGGTGCCGATATGGAGAGTCTTCTCCATGATCTCCAAACGGTGATGGACGGGGCTTTCCAGCCTTCACATCCAGGTTCGCTGGCCCATCTGGACCCCCCCCCTCTGACAGCGTCGATCGCTGCGGATCTCATCTGTGCTGGCCTGAACAACAATCTTTTGGCCGAGGAGTTGTCGCCGGGGCTGTCCAGCCTCGAGCAGCAACTTTGCATCTGGTTCTGTTCCCGGCTTGGTCTTCCTGAGAACTCTGGAGGGGTTCTTGCCAGTGGCGGAACGCTCAGCAATCTGATGGGTCTCGTTGTGGCCAGGTCAGCTTCGGCTTCTGACCAGGGCGTGATTTTCTGCAGCCGGGATGCCCACGTCTCTCTGCAGAAAGCAGCCATGGTGATGGGGGTGCCCGCAGATGCACTGCAGCAACTGCCGGTTGACGTGAATGGAGCCCTCTGTACCACTGCTCTTGAAGATGCACTCCAGGCGATGAAAGCCCGTGGACTCCCATGCCTTGCCGTCGTGGCTACGGCCGGCACCACTGTTCGCGGTGCTGTCGATCCTCTGCTGGCCATCGCTGAGCTCTGCGCGCATCACGGCATCTGGCTGCATGTGGATGCAGCCATCGGAGGGGTTTTTGCGTTGTCGTCAGCGACCTCATCTCTGATGCAGGGTCTCAACAGGGCTGATTCGATCACCCTGAATCCGCAGAAACTGCTTGGTATCACCAAGACCTCCTCACTTTTTCTCGTGCGCGACAAAGCCAGGCTGCGCGAGACATTTGCAACAGGTTTGCCATACATGGAGTCCCCGACAGGTGAACATCACGGTGGTGAGGTGGGCCTCCAGGGCACCAGGCCGGCAGAGGTTCTGAAGCTCTGGCTCGGGTTGCGTCAGCTCGGCGAACAGGGCATCACCGCTGTGTTGCAAGGGGCCCTGGAGCGTCGCCGTCTTCTGGCGCAGCATCTGAGTTCCGATCGACTGCAACTGCTGAGTGGCGACCTGCATCTGCTGGCCTTCCGCCCTCGATGGGGCGATGCGCAACAGACCAAGCAATGGAGTGAACACACACGGAGCAGGCTTCTGCGCGCAGGCTTTCTGCTCTCCCGCCCGCAGTACGACGACCACCACTGGCTTAAAGCGGTTCTGGGCAACCCGCACACAACCACTGAACATCTCCAGCAGCTTGCGGATCTGATTCAGAGCGATCTGCCAGGCTGATCCACAGAGTGGAGCCACATCGCAGAAAACCATGGCCAACTCTGGACAAAGGCCGCGATGGGTGGCTCTGGCCACAGGTGCGGCATCCATCGCGATCGGTGTGATTTACCTCTTGCTGATTACGGTTCTTGATGCCCGTGGGCCGATGCGTCCCCCCCCACCGGAGGCTCTGGGCGTGGCGGCAGGGCCCCGGCACGTCGTTGCAGCGGTTCCACAACCTGACGCATGGCTGTCTCGAGGAAACGACGAAGGGATGCATCGCGTCGGTTGAGTTCAAACACCTCCTGAACGACCTGCTGAAGACCGTCGTCCCCCCAGTCCTGATCCTGTTCGAAGTAGCGGATGAAGCTGGCACCGGCGATGCGTGTGAGCCATGCGGTCGCAACCGCCTGAACAGCCTGAGAGATGAGCAGCGTCGGCAGGGTGAGGCTGAGGGCGGGACTGATCAACTTGAGAGCCCCCTTGACGATCCCGAGTCCCGCAAGGGTTCTGCCGACAGAAGCAGCAAGCTCACGGGCACGTTCCTTGGATAGTTCGATGCCGTAAACCTTGGCGAGTTCCAACACCATCTGTCCATTCACTGCAGCGGTGCTGAGCAGATCAACGCCGGGCAGCGGATTCGCGGCAACGATTCCAGCTCCGATCCAGCTGTACCGATCGATGCAACGACGCGCTTCGCGCTGACGCTGACTGTTCAACAGGTCCCGGCCACGCTGATCGAGATGGCGGCACTGCAAAAGGATGTTGTCCGCGATCAGCTCTTCGCCCTCCGCATGAAGGACAGCTGCCAACCTCTGAAGAAGGTCATTCACATCCGGTGCTGGCTGGAGGGGGGATCGCCCCGTTCTGGGCAGGCTCTGGGGCGCAGCACTGCAAGCCACAACATCGTGAGGTTGCACCAGGCCGCTGCAACGGCTGCGCAAAACCTCCAGAAGTCTCTTCTCCTCATCGGCGCCGCGGAGATCGCGTTTGTTCAACACCAGCAGCAGACGTTTGCCCAGATCGGCGATCGAGCGGATCACGGTCAGTTCTGACTGACGCAGATCGCCGTCAACAACCACGACCATCAGATCGGCTCGAACCGCCTGGCGCCGGGCTGTTTCCTCACGACTGACACCGGCTTCGCCGGCTTCCAGGATGCCTGGTGTATCAACGAGCTGCAGAGCCCGTTGCAGCCCCTGGAGCCGCAGGCGATAGGACTTGGTGGTTCGGGTTGATCCCATGGCGGCGGACACTTCACCCACCATTTGCTGCAGAAGAGCTCGGATCAGGGATGTCTTGCCACTGGATCCCGTACCGAAAACCACTACGACAAGATCGCCTCGATTGAGCTCTCTGGTGACCCGTTCCCGCTCCTGCTTCAGACTTTCGCGACTGACATCGTCTTGGATACGTTCCAGCAGACGGTCAATGCTGGTGAGGCTTTGCTGAGCTGCATCCCGTCGATTGGCGGGTGCCTCTGCGTTCGGACTTGAATCAGACGCTTTGCGTTGTCGTTGTCGCTGAAGCTGTTGCCACCAGGGCCAGCCCACCTGGAGCGCCACAGCGGCAACAAGCCCCAGACCAAGCAAAAGGATGGGGGTGATCAGCCAGCCCGGCAGGAAATAACTCAGATCCCAAATCAGGGTTCTGATCGCCTGCAAGATTCCACCGAGAACCACAAGGGCAACGAAAGCAGCTGCCAGGCCCAGCACCATCCGTTGGCGACCCTTGATCACGATCCTGTGCGGTTGGATCGACCGCTCATCAATAGATCCACCAGGAAGCAGATCACAGCAAGGTTGATCGCGACGTCAGCCGGATTGAAGACAGGGAAGCGGACCGGTACGAGCGCCAGGAAATCGATCACATGGCCCAACCGCCAGCGATCGATTCCATTGCCGACTGTTCCCCCAAGCAGGAAGGCAAATGCCAGACCTTGCCACAGGGGAAGAGAGCGCCGACGCGCCAGCCAGACCAACAGGCCCAGGCTCACCGCGAGACTCAGGATTGCCAGGGCTCCGACGGATCCGCGGAAAAGGCTGAAGGCCGCACCTGTGTTGAGCACCAGATGCAACTGGAGCAATCCAGGGATGACCTCGATGGTGCGACCGTCGGCCAGGAGGTCTGCGAGCAGACTCTTGCTGATCTGATCTGCGGCCACAACGGAGGCTGCGACGAAAAGAAGCGCACCACGATTCAGGATTGGCACGTTCATTCCCGGATCAGCAAACACCAGCGGATCACGACAGCCAGCACACCAGTCGCAGCACAAAGCGCGAGCTGCAGCGGCAGAGGCCCCAGGCTGTAATCCATCACAAGCCTGACGAACGTTTCATCCCAACGGCCAAGCAGAGACCCAAGAGCGATGTTGAACAGACCACAGAGCTGCAATGTGACCACTCCAGCTGCAGCGGCAGACGTCTGTGCCACCACCTCTCCCATCCCCTGCTGCTGGGACAGACGACCCGTCAACCAGGCGGCAGGGATAAAACCGGCGAGATAGCCGAAACCAGGCTCAAGCACATAGGACAGCCCACCGCCGGCGGTGAAGACCGGTAGATCGAAGAGGCCGAGGCTGAGGTAGGCCACGGCGGCCAACATGCCGGCCCTGGGGCCGCAGACCAGGGCGCAGAGCAGAAGCGATGGCACCTGCCAGGTCGCCGGGAGATCCACAACAGCGAGTGTTGCGTCTGGCCAGAGCGACGCCACTGGAAGCAGGCCCCCGATCACGATCAGCAGCACACCCGCCAGGGCTCCGCTCCAGGTAGCAAGGGCCTTCACGCCACGCGAACATCTCGGCCCATCCTGCTCGACAATGCAGGCGCTGCACAGGCTCGATGACTGTCTCTGTTGGTGATCGCTGTCGTCTGATCACGCGTCAGACCTACCTCAAAACCGCCGATCCGATGCCAATGCTGCGTCCCCCCGATCTCGTGGAGGCAGGCGAGGTCGGTGAAGTGATCGCCCTTCGTCCCCTGGAAACCGTCGCTGTCCGGTTTCGGCGAGGAGCTTTTCTGATCCCACTCGATCAGCTTGAGCTGCTCGAAACGCCCGCCGACTGACGTCGTTCCCAGACCGATTCAAGACGTGTGAGTGTTGATGCGGGCCCGCAAAGACTCAACCGAGGCTGATTCAGCCAGCGTCCAGCGGCATCGCGAAGCTGGCTCGATGTCAGTGTTTTCAGCCGGCTCAGGCAGCGTTGGTCGTGGTCATCGGGTAATCCAAGTCCGTGCAGCTGAGCACTGCGTTCTGCCTTCTGGGACGCGGTTTGAGCAGCGTGGGCCATCTGCCCGCGGTACTTGGCACGCGCAAGATCCAGCTCCGCTGCTGTGAGTTCCCTTTCAGACAGCTCGTGCCAACTGTCAAGCAGCAACGTCAGGGCTAGTTCAGCCCGCTCTGCACTGCTGGAGGCGTGTAACAGGAAAGGGGCTGCGCCCGCTCTGGCCGGTAGGTAGGCCCCTACGTCGTAAGCGACGCCGTGTTCCTCCCTCAGCCGTTGGAACAACAGGCTGGACATTCCAGAACCCAGATGGCTCTGCAGCAACCTCAGGGCGAGATCATCGACATGGCTGTGAGAACAGCAAGCCTGGCCAAGGGTCAGCACGACCTGCTCGGTGTCCATGGCCGTCGTCACGATGGTGGAATCCGTCTGCGGACTCCACTCGAGAAGTGGTTCCGGAAGCTGTCCCAGCGATTGCGAGGCAGGCCAGCTTTCAAATCCGTTGAGCTGTTTCAGGTCGCTATTGAGCTCATCCGGCCAGCAACCGGCCAGCACAAGCACGGCAGGTCCCCTGGGAAGTCGTTGAGAGAGCTCCCGCAATCGTTCGGGAGCCAGGTTCTCCAGATCGGCCTGCACACCCAGGGGGTCATGGCCATACCCGGTGGTCCCGTAAACCAGCTTGCGCCAGCTGTCGATGCCGATCTGAAAAGGATCTTCCCGCTGGCGCTGCAAGGCTTGGAGGCTCAGGGACCGCTCAAGTTCGAGCTGATCTCGCGGAAGATGCGGTTCGGTGATCATCCATCCCAGCAGCGGCAGGAGGTCATCCACATCCTCCACCGTGCAACGGAGGCTTACCAACAAACCATCTTCGTGGGCATCGCTGCGTAAGCCTGCCCCTCGCCCTTCAACCAAGTCCGCCAGTTGCAACGGATCCATTGGTCCGCAACCTCGGCTCAGACATGCAGCCAGCAGCTGATGGCTGCCCCGTTCTCCGGGGGCATCGCAGACACTGCCCCATGGAAGGAGCAATTTGGCTGCCATCACCCCGGGGGTTCTCACCGGGATCCGTTTCAACACGGGCAGGGGCATCAGTGGCGACTCCCAGGGATGGCAATCAGCGTGCAGGCTCTAGCGGGATGCAACTGTTGCATCAATTCAGCCTGAAGCCGTTCGGAAGACCAGCTCCGCAGGTGAGTCAGGGGATCGAGAAGGGTCTGCTCGCGTCCCCAGAGCCGATGGGACGCAGCCATTGATGCCACCTGTGCGCTCGACTCCAGTGAATACCGCAAACCATTGCCAACTAATTGTCTCCCGCGCTCGAGCTCCATGGGTGTGAACAGCTCAACGGAGGTGAGCTGGTCCTGAATGCAGGTCTCAACGGCGTCCAGATGGGTTGGATTGCAACTGATCTCAAGAGTGATCAGGCTGCCCATCTCGAGACTGGTCAGGTCCATATCAACCGTTTCGGCGATCTGCAGTTCTTCTCTCAGGCGTGCCACCAGACGGCTTCGTCGACCTTCCCCCAGCAGGGTGGTCGCCAGGTCGGCCCCAATCACCCTGCACTGGTCGGAAGCTGCAGCTCCGCTCCAGATCATCAACAAGCGTGCGGACTCAAGCCGCTCGACCTGGATGTTGTGACGTCCAGGGCAGAGCTGCAGAGGCAATTGAGTAGGACTGGCTTTTGCCGCCGGCAGTGCAGCCAGGGGGGAGGTCTCAATGCACTGTTTCAGACGTTCCGCACCACAGCCGCTCAAGGCCAGGCAGCAGTCGGAGCCTCGGTAACGCCGTTGATGGAACCGACGCATCGACGCGGGCGTCATCGCCCTCAGGCTTTCAGGCCGTCCAAGAATGGGACGACCATAGGCATGTTGCGAACAGGCACGGCTCAGGGTTTGCTGCAGCACCTGCTCGTCGGGCTGGTCTTCGTACTGCGCAATTTCTTCGAGCACCACATCGCGCTCAAGGTTGAAGGTCTCTTCGGCTAACGCAGGATTCAGAACAAGATCAAGCAGCAGCTCGAGAGCCCCAGAGGCCTGATCCGGAGGGATCAACACGTGGAAGTGAACATCATCGAAACCCGTCGCAGCATTGCTGCTGCCCCCAAGGGCTTCAATGGCTCTGTCGAATTCACCCGCGCCAAGTCGCTCACTGCCCTTGAACACCATGTGTTCCAGGAAGTGGGCCATGCCCTCCTCCCCCGGGTCTTCAGACGCACTTCCAGCCCTGCACCAGAGATCCAGGCACATCAGCGGTGCATCTGGCATTTCCGCTGCAACGCAATGAACGCCATTTGCCAGCGTCCAATGGGTCAGCTCAGGGCTGGTGAAGGGGGAGATCAGAACTGCGTGGCAAAGTTCCATT
>CAJWZN010000036.1 GCA_913050105.1 uncultured Synechococcus sp. | reverse complement strand
GTTTCTCGATTGTTCAGTTCATGGCCACGGTCAACAAAACCCGCCTTCTTCTCAAATAAATATAGAAGTATCGCAAGCACGTCTCTTTCTGAAAGATTCTCGGGATCGATTGATGGGAAGGTCTCTCGTACATCCATGCTTGTGATGGAAGCCGAATAATCGAAGTCTTCAGGCATCGGCTGGCTCTTGCATCTGTTCTTTCCACGGACTGCCTATTTTAGCAATCATGTCGTTGGTTTTATATTGGATTTCGTTGAAGACAGATGGTCACGTCATGGGTGCGTCCCATGATGAGTTGATGTGTATAGAGACGTTGTTCGGAACAAGTTGATGGATGTTCAGTTAACTCTCAACAGCATTCTTGTGTTGCTCTAATCAGTGTTGAGGGTTGCCTGTATTTCTCTACTCAATACTCTTTGGGGTTTTCGATATCGCGTCGGATCAGAGCCAACAGATAGGAGGGAGATTTGTAACGCGTTGGCAGGCAGCGGTTCAATGTTTCCAGATGCCCCCAGCACACAGTGCGTTCGATGTCTTTTGCGGTTTTGCCCTGCTGAAGGAGGCGTCGCAATGCCTTGCAGTACAGCGGATATCCCGCTTCAAGTTCCCCGATGGTGAGCTTCGCCTGGGTCATCGGGCAATCCATCTGCATGTAACAGGCTATTCCTGCGCCGGTCCTTGGGACCGACGCAGGTGATGCAGAACGCAGCGTCAACCGAGCCAGGCCACACAGTCGATTTCCACACGGGCTCCTTTGGGAAGGGCCGCCACCTGGACGCAGGCCCTCGCGGGGCTCACGTCATTGCCGAAAATGTCTGCGTACAGATCATTCACGGTCTGAAAATCAGCCAGGTCCGCCAGGAAAACTGTGGTGCGGACCACCTGCGCCGGGGTTGCGCCTGCTTCATTGAGAACGGCAACCAGATTCTTCAGCACCTGCTGCGTTTCTTTTGCAACGTCGCCGTCCCCAACCATCGCACCGGTGGATGGGTCCAGGGGAATCTGGCCTGAGCAGTAGAGCCATCCTCCTGCAAGAACAGCCTGGTTATACGGACCGACGGGGGCTGGAGCAGCACCGGTTGTGATGGCCTTCGCGGACATGTTGAGGTTGCAGATCTGAGCCCGATCATGGCCTTCAGTCGTTGCTGTTCTGGTTCATGGCATGCCCTGCCTCAGGCTTCTTTCCAATGATCTTTGTGGTGTCGCAGCCTGGCGACTTCATCGGCTGAACCAGCACGCAGGAAAAGGTTGCTGCGACGTTCCTCCCGCATGCTGCTGGGGAGAGTGAGTTCGCCGCGGGAGCGCAGTGCGATTACCGCTTCGGCCCGGCGTTGAATCGCAGGGTCTTCCGGTTTCAGTGCGCGGGCCCATCGCAGATTGTTTTCGGTGTACTCGTGGGCGCAACACACCCTTGTGTCGCTGGGCAGCTGGTCGAGCCGTTGCAGAGCACGGTGCATGTCGTTTGCTGTGCCTTCGAACAGACGCCCGCAGCCTCCGGAAAAAAGCGTGTCTCCGCAGAACAGAACTGGACCAGGGGCCTGATCAGTGACCGCATCCACCACAAATGCGATGTGGTGAGCGGTGTGAGCGGCTACTCCCAGCACCTGAAAGCTGTGGTCCATCAGCTGGATGGTGTCCCCATCGCCCACGGAGATGGTCTGGAAGGGAATGCGCTTTCGATCGGCAGCACAGGCCACCACTTCTGCGTTCGGCCAGATTCTCAGCAGCCCCGGGGTCCCACCGATGTGATCTGCATGGTGGTGGGTCTGCAGCACAGCAACCAGCTTCAATCGCTGCTCACTGAGCCAGTCAGCCACCGGTTCGCTGACCGCTGGGTCCACCACCACAGCGTTCTGGCCCCGCACCAGAATCCAGATGATGTTGTCCTGCAGCACGGGAAGCGCATGCAGTGTGGATCGCATCGTTAAAGTCCTGCCTGGTTTCCCGGTCAACGCTGACTCCATGATCACCGTTGCGCTGGCCAAGGGTGCCCTTCTCAAGGAATCGGTGGCGCGCTTTGCAGCAGCTGGTCTTGATTTCTCGGCTGTCCTGGACAAAGACAACCGTCAACTGATGCTGCCGACTCCCTGCGGTCGTGCTCGAGCGCTTCTGGTCCGTAATGGCGATGTTCCCACCTATGTGGCCTATGGCCAGGCTCAGCTGGGTGTGGTCGGTCATGACGTTTTGAAAGAGCACCAGCTGCCTGTGGCGCAGCTGGTGGATCTGGGTTTTGGGGGCTGCAGGATGGCTGTTGCTGTGAAATCCAGCAGTGGTTACGAACGTGCTGCTGATCTTCCGCCCCATTGCCGAGTGGCAAGCAAGTTCACCCATTGCGCCCGTGAGTATTTCGATGCCCTTGATCTCCCTGTGGAGCTGGTGCATCTCAACGGATCCGTGGAGCTCGGGCCGATCACGGGAATGTCTGAAGCCATCGTCGACCTGGTGGCCACTGGTCGAACGTTGAAGGACAACGGGTTGGTGGCCATCGAGACGTTGTTCCAGTCCACGGCCCGACTGGTGGGACATCCCCTGTCCATGCGTCTTGATGATGGCTCCCTCTCCGGAATTGTTGACGCGCTGCGATCAGCCAGCCCGGTCGGAGCGTCTGTATGAGCGCTCGTGCTGACTGGAAACGCGTCCGAAGGCTCGGGCGCTACTTGATTCACGATCGACGCAGGTTGCTGCTCACCCTGGTGATGTTGGTGCCTGTGGCTCTGGCCGGAGCCATCCAGCCGCTGCTTGTGGGGCAGGCGATCAGCGTGCTTCGTGGTGAAGCCAGTTTTTCCTGGCTTGCTGATCTCGGTGCAACCGTGGCAATCCGCGTGATTGTTGGACTGTTGTTGCTGTCGGTGCTGGTGCGCTTGGCGCTTCAGGGAGTGCAGAGCTTCAACATTCAGGCGGTGGGGCAGCGGCTCACGGCACGTATTCGTGATGATCTGTTCCGGCACTCACTGGCCTTGTCGCTTCGCTTTCACGACGGGATGCCCGTCGGCAAGCTGCTCACCCGCCTCACCAGCGACGTTGATGCCTTGGCGGAGGTTTTCGGCAGTGGTGCTGTTGGTGTTCTCGGCGACCTCGTCACACTGTTGGTGATCGCCAGCTCGATGCTGTTGATCGAATGGCGCCTGGGGCTGTTGCTCCTGTTCACACAGATTCCTGTGACCTGCTTCGTTCTCTGGCTTCAGAGCCGGTATCGCAGGGTCAACTACACCGTGAGAGAGGAGCTTTCGCAGCTCAATGCCGATTTCCAGGAGAACCTGCAGGGCCTTGAGGTGGTTCAGATGTTCCGTCGCGAGGCGGTGAACGGCTCCCGTTTCGCTCGCACCGGTTCGGCTTATCGACGTGCCGTCAACGGCACAATTTTTTACGACAGCAGCATTTCCGCGTTCCTCGAGTGGGTCTCCCTGGGTGCTGTGGCAGTGGTGCTCGCCCTCGGCGGTTATCTGGTGACCAGCGGAGCGATGGGGCTCGGCATTCTCACCACTTTCATCCTTTATTCCCAGCGTTTGTTTGATCCTCTCCGTCAGCTGGCGGAACGGTTCACGCAGATTCAAGGCGGGCTCACCGCGGTGGAGCGTATTGGCGAACTGCTCGAGCAACCCCTCGAAATCGTGGAGGACTCCAGCGCCCAGCCTCTTGAGGACTCCGGGCTGGGTGAAGTGGTGTTTGACAACGTGAGCTTCAGCTATCGGCCGGATGAGCCGATTTTGCGGAACCTCTCCTTCCGCATTGCCCCCGGCGAACATGTCGCCCTCGTCGGTCCCACCGGGTCTGGCAAAACCACTGTGATCCGCTTGCTGTGTCGCCTTTACGAGCCCCAGCAGGGTCGGATTCTTCTCGATGGTCGGGATATCCGCTCCATCCCGATCGCAGACTTGCGTCGTCAGCTCGGCGTTGTCCTTCAGGACACATTTCTCTTCAGTGGAAATGTTGCGGACAATCTGCGACTGAATGCTCCCATCAGCGATCCCGAGCTGGCGCGCATCTGCCGTGACCTTGGCCTTCAGGATCTGCTGGATCGACTACCCGCCGGCCTTGCGACCGAGCTGCGCGAACGGGGCGGAAACTTGTCCTCTGGAGAGAGACAACTGCTGGCGGTGGCACGAGTTGCGATCCGTAATCCCACCGTTCTTGTGATGGATGAGGCAACAGCCTTCATGGATCCAGCCACTGAGGCGACCCTGCAGGGCGATCTCGACCGTCTGTTGCAGAAACGAACTGCGGTGGTGATCGCTCACCGGTTGGCCACGGTCGAGGCATCGGACCGGATCCTTGTCCTGCGCCGAGGTGAGTTAATTGAGCAGGGCACCCATCGTGAGCTGAGGGAGCAAGGGGGTCTTTATGCCCAGCTGGCGGACCTGCAGGAAAAGGGATTGGCGCGCTTGTGATCACACCAACGTCTCCTCTTCAGATTCCAGAGCCGGCGTTGCTTGAGCAATACGGCAAACAAGCCCGTCTTTGTGCCACGTCCAACGATCAGCTTTCCCTGGTGTTCAGCCAGATCCATCCTTTTGACCTCGTGGAGCTGGAGCAGCTGCTGGAAGCTGTTGGCTGGAGTCGGCGGCCGGTTCGTCGGGTGCGCAAGGCCTTAACCCACAGCCTCCTGAAGGTGGGTTTGTGGCGCCATGATCCGCGAGTGCCGCGCCTGGTTGGTTTTGCCCGTTGCACGGGAGATGGGGTGTTTGAAGCCACGGTCTGGGATGTGGCTGTCCATCCCCGGTATCAAGGCAATGGGCTTGGTCAACAGATGATGACCTACGTGCTCGAGGCGTTGAAGGAGATGGGTACTGAGCGGGTCAGCCTCTTTGCCGATCCTGGTGTTGTGGACTTTTATCAGCGCCAGGGTTGGGAGTTGGAGCCCGAGGGCCACCGATGCGCCTTCTGGTATTCCAGCTGACCTGCCTCAGCTGTCGTAACGCTTCACCAGCAGATCCAGAGCTTCGCCTCGGGCCCAGTCGCGGCGTAGCTGTGCATTAAGTCTGGCTTGGTGCAAAACGCTGCGGGTGTGCCAGCGACGTGCACTGGTGGTGATCGTGCAACCGATGCGTTGCATTCGGCCGATCTCTGTGATGCGTTGCACCAGGTCGAGGTCCTCCATCAATGGCAGAGGGTTGTATCCCCCTGCGGCCTCCGCAAGGTTGCGATGGATCAGCAAGCCCTGGTCTCCGTAAGGACGCTGCCCAAGGCTGGAACGCAAAGCCACGCTCGCTTCCAACAGGCGCAACATCGGACGCTCAGCATCGATCCGCAGGTCGAAATACCATCCACGCTCTTCGCCGCCGTCCCGGATCTGAACAGCCATCACTGAATCGGCCCAGTGATGGTGCAGACGGCTGTCGGCATGGAGGACCAATCGCCAGTCGTAGCGGGCGTGGGCCATGCCTTGGACCAGTTGTTGGCCCCGTCCGCGCTCAGGACTGATCAGTACGGAGGCTCCGGCAAGGGCAGCTGCTGTGCAGGTGGCATCCGCGCTCCCGCCATCCACCACCAGCACCTGCAAGGCGTGTGGCCATTGAGCCAGATCCGCCAGCAGCAACGACAGTCGCGACGCCTCATTAAGCGTCGGGATCAGCACAGTCAGCCCAGCCACGGCTTCAGATCCTGAAGATGGTCGATATCGCAGCGGTGCTGCAGCAGCGCAGTGGAACAACCACTCCCATGAGCAGCCTCCAGGGTGCGCTTGCAAACCGTGGCTTCTCCCCACGGGATGCCGATCAGCGGCCAGTGCTCTGGATGGCGCATCAGACGCCTGCTGAAGCCGATCAACCAGTACCCCCCATCGTCAGCTGGTCCAAGCACAAGATCGCACCGCTTCAACCGAGTCAGCGCATCGCGCAGATCGTTGTGACTGAGGTCCGGCAGGTCAGTCCCGATCACGAGGGTGGGTCTTATCCAGTGCTGCTCCTGCAGCAGTTGTTTCTTCAACAAGGTTCCCAGCCCCCCCTGCCCCTGGAGCCGCACCCGATGGATGCCCTGTTGACATCCCCAGCGATGGGCAGCCCTGGGTCCAAGCCCGCTGATGGCCAGCACCGGGCTGATTTTGCCCCGGTTCTGTTCTCGCCGGACAACGTTCAGCGTGTGGTTGCAGAGCTGGCGCTGCAACCTTGCACTTCGTTCCGCGCTGGCCGATAGCCCCAGATGTTCGGCCATATCTTTGGCCAGTCGTCGCTTGCAACGGCCGCTACCCGGCCAGCGCGCCATCACCACGAGGCCTGCCTCAGGTTGCATCTCAGCGGGCGCGTGGCAGCTCCCGCGGCTGAACCTGGAGCACTTGCTCCAGGCCGTCGCGCTGAACTGTGATCGGCATGGAACGTCCCACGATCCCCCGGTCCACAGCCAGTTGCACATCAGCAGGGTTGTCCACAGCGGTGTCGTTCACTCTGAGAATCAGATCGCACTGCTGGATCCCGCCTGCTTCGGCTGGGCTGCTTTCCAAAACCTCAACCACGACAACGCCCTTGGTTTCAGGCAGGTTGCAGCGGTTGCTGTTGGCGTTGATCTCGCGGGCCACTTCGGGGGTGAGTTCGAGCAGGTGCACTCCTATGAACGGATGCGATGCCTGTCCGGTGCGCACGATCTGCTGGGCGATGCGCTTGGTGAGATTGATCGGCACCGCGAAGCTGAGACCAGCGCCGGGGGCTTTGCGGATGGCTGTGTTCATGCCGATCACCTGTCCGGTGGCGCTGATCAGCGGACCACCGCTGTTGCCGGGGTTCACCGCCGCATCCGTCTGGATATAGGGAACTCTCTGGCCCTCACCGATGTTGGCGTCGGTACGTCCGACGGCGCTGATGATCCCGGCGGTCACGGTGTTGTTCAGGCCGAAGGGATTCCCGATCGCAATGGCCCACTCCCCTGGCCGCAGCAGGTCGGAATTGCCCAGGCTGGCCACCGGCAGGTTGTCGGCAACAACTTTCACCACGGCGACATCGGTGAGCGGATCACCGCCGAGAACCTTGCCGTTGAAACGACGCCCATCGGGCAGGGTGACTGCCACCCGATCGGCACCCCGCACCACGTGCTCGTTCGTGAAGATCAAACCGTTGGCACGGGTGATGAAACCGGAGCCCTGCCCCTGTTGGCGCTGTGTCGAAGGGCCAAGACCCAGCATTCGTCCGAGCGGATTGCTGATTTCCTTCACCGTGTCGATGCGCACCACCGCCGGTCCGACCCGCTCCACGGCACGCACAATCACATTTTCGCCGGGCTGCAGTGGTGCGAAACGGGGCTGATCGTTCACCACCGGAGGTTTGCTCTCCGGCAGCTCTGCGTTTCGGCGATCCAGGTCCGGCAACAGGCTGCAGGACGTCAGGGTGGTGACGATCAGGCTGAGCCCGATCCAACGCTTTGGACGCTGCATCCAGGAGCGATGACGGCTGCAACATTTAAAGCTGCCCGATCCGGATGGCGTGCGTAGATTCAACTTTCAGGAGGATTGCGGCTGTGGTTTTGACGGGCGAGGAGCTCTGGCTGAAGGTCCAGGAAGGCCTGCAGGCCAAGCTCAGCAAGCCCACCTTCGAAACTTTCATCCGTCCTACCGGGTGCAGCGGATTTGCCAATGGAGAGCTGCGCCTGCTGGCGCCCAACCCCTTTGCCGGCGTTCGGCTGAGGGAGCAGCTGCTGCCGAGTATTGCGGAGCTGGCCAGTGGCGTCTGCGGTCGTCCGATTCAGGTGGTGGTTCTGGCCGATTCGGCTATGGCGGCCCCCACAGAAGACTTGGCCGAGCCGCTTCAGCCCATGGCCGCGGATGCGGTGACCGCTCCCGAACCCGCTTCCGCGGGTACTCCGAGGCGGATCCTGCCGGGGCTGAACCCTCGCTATGTGTTCGGCCGTTTCGTGGTTGGGCCCAACAGCCGCATGGCGCATGCGGCTGCCCTGGCCGTTGCGGAGGCCCCCGGGCGTGAGTTCAATCCACTGTTCCTCTGCGGCGGAGTCGGCCTGGGCAAAACCCACCTGATGCAGGCCATCGGTCACTACCGCCTGGAGATCGACCCGTCCGCCCGAGTTTCCTACGTTTCCACCGAAACTTTCACCAATGATCTGATCGACAGCATCCGGAAGGACGGTATGAAAGCCTTCCGAGATCGTTATCGGGCCGCTGATCTTCTGCTGGTGGACGACATCCAGTTCATCGAGGGCAAGGAATACACGCAGGAGGAGTTTTTCCATACCTTCAACGCACTGCACGAAGCCGGCAAGCAGGTGGTGATTGCCAGCGATCGCCCCCCCAGTCAGATCCCCCGTCTTCAGCAACGGTTGATCTCCCGCTTCCAGATGGGGTTGATTGCGGATATCCAGGCACCAGACCTGGAGACGCGCATGGCGATCCTGCACAAGAAGGCCGAACAGGAACGCATGGCTTTGCCCCGTGACCTGATCACCTATATCGCCGGGCGTTTCACCTCCAACATTCGTGAGCTTGAGGGAGCGCTCACCCGTGCGGTGGCCTTTGCCTCGATCACCGGTCTGCCGATGACGGTGGAGTCGGTGGCGCCCATGCTCGACCCCACTGGCCAGGGGGTGGAGGTCACCCCGCAGCAAGTGATCGAGAAAGTCTCTGAGGTGTTTGATGTCACGGCCGATGAGATGCGGAGCAGCACCCGTCGTCGCGCTGTCAGCCAAGCCCGTCAGGTGGGGATGTACCTGATGCGTCAGGGCACAGACCTGAGCCTGCCCAGGATCGGGGACACTTTTGGTGGCAAGGACCACACCACAGTGATGTACGCAATCGACAAGGTGGAAAAGAAACTGGCATCGGACCCTCAGCTCGCCGGCCAGGTTCAGAAAGTGCGGGATCTGCTCCAGATCGATTCGCGTCGCAAGCGCTGATCAGCGGCACTTGCTGCCATCGCCCTTCCAGCCCGGCAGCCCTGAGGCGGCCTGGGAGCAGACCAGACGTCTGGCGGGAATCAGGGCAGGGTTCAGGTGTCGGGAACTGAACGGGGGCAGGGGCCGACTTCGCAACCAGGCGCCCCAGCGGAATTCGTGATACGGGATCTGTCGCTGCGGTTTGATCAGACCCTCCTGTTTCAGCTTCCAGACCAGGCTGCGGTAGGGGTCGTCATCGAGTTCCATCAATGATTGGGGCAGCTCCAGCGGTCGCCGGGGGCCATTGCCCCGGCCATCGAACAGATACAGCCAGCCCCGTTGATCGAGTACGTCGAGCACTGCGGCCCGATCGTCGACCTGCAGTTCTGCAATGACATAGGCCCAGGTGGTGGACTGGCGGTCGAGTTCCAGCAGCGCCCGCAGCCGGTGGTGGCGATCCACCATCCACAATTGCCCTCCGACATTTCGCACCAGTGGAACTGGTTTTCGCTTCAGTTCACTCAGCCGCGCCTCCCTTGTCTTGAGGGCGAAGTCCTGCTGCCTGGACCAAACCTCCGCCAGACCGACGCACCACTGGGTGGGATGCAGGGCTGCCACGGGCACCTCAAACAGCTCGGTGGCCCGGCTGACCTCCGGAATCTGTTGGTAGCCGGAGGGCTGAGCTGTCACGCCACAGCAGAAAAAAACACCTTATGACGAAGTGACGAAGGGCATGGGGTCCTGATCGAAACGATCCCGCACCGGCAGACGTCGGGGCTGCTCTTGGCCATCCAGGGCCGCTGTGGCTTCCAGGGCCTTGCGAAGCAACCGGCCTGCCGGCAGTGGCATGTCTCGCGGAACGGAGATTCGATCACGCAGGTGGCGCAGTCCCAGGGCACTCCTGTGATCCGGTTGTGGCTGTCCTGCCGAGACCAGCCGGGTCAGAGCGCAGCGCAGAGGTTGGTCGAATCTCGCCGCACCAAGTGGATTGAGATCCAGCAGGCGTTGACGGTGACGCAGCACCCGCTGCAGGGCGATGCGGCTGTGAAGAGCGGCATCAGCATCCCCCCAACTGGCCTCGTCTTCGCCCAGTCCATCCCCGCAGTCGATCCGATCGACCATCAACCGGGCTTCTGCACTGTCATTCGTCCAGCAACCGCCCATCTGAGGCGGCAGATCATGCACATGGGTGTGCATGTCACTCTGCGTGCCTCGGTAGGTGTCGAGCTGCTCCAAGGCGAGGAACCAGGCGTTGATGGCGGGATGCTCCCCCCGCAGGTTGTAGCCCTTGTAATAGGCCAGCGAGGCATTCATTCGTTCCACGTAAGGCACGAACACCAGATCCACGCTTCCAGGTGTTTCTGCATCCAGCCAGGGGCCCTCCTGTCGGAGCAGCTCCTTTTCAAACCGCTGCGCGATCTGGCGGAACTGCTCCCGGGCCCGTTGATCCGCCCATTTGCCGAGGCCAGGTCTGCAGAGCCATAGGCACCAGGCCTGAAACAGCAGCCGTTCCAACTGGCGCAGACGAAGCCCTTCAGCGCTGTTCATCGGCAGGCCCAGTGGGCCGAACCGCGATTCCAGCGCAAGCAGGATCTCGTCACTTTCCGTGATCAGCTGCCCGCCCAGGTCCAGCGCTGGCAGCATTCCGGAGGGAACCCGATCCAGGAACCAGGGTTCCTTTGTGCCGTAGCAGCGCATGGTCACTTTGCGGATCCGGTAGGGAATTCGCTTGAACTCCAGCCACAACCAGACTTTCTGGCAATAGGGACACCACGCATGGTGATCCCTGTACAGCGTCACCAGTACCTCCTCCTCAGGGCGTCCAAACAGACGCAGAGTCGCTTGGGCGTTGGTGGGCCCCTCCACTCGATCGGTCTCCAGCGCGGCGAGTGCTGCGAGCTCGGTCCAGCTCAGTGCGGCGGGGACCACCGGTTGATGGGACATGGGGAGCAAAGGGACGTCAACCCCTCATAGATCCTTTGGTCGCTGAGCGTCGCTCGACAGGGCAACGCCGCTTCATCAGAATCATCGCCTTCCCGGTGCATGTCATGGAAACGTCTTTTGATCTGATCGTTCTTGGAGCGGGTTCAGGTGGACTGGCCGCTGCCAAGCGTGCTGCGCGTCATGGTGCGAAGGTCGCGATTGTTGAGGGGGATCGCGTTGGGGGCACCTGTGTGATCCGCGGCTGTGTGCCCAAGAAGTTGTTGGTCTACGGAGCACAGGCCAGGCATCAGTTGGCTGACGCATCGGCCTACGGACTCAGCATCGGATCAGTGACCTCCAACGTGCCCGAGTTGTTCAACCGGGTGCGCGCTGAGGTGGATCG
>CAJWZN010000035.1 GCA_913050105.1 uncultured Synechococcus sp. | reverse complement strand
ACCTCGGCCCGGAGGAACCGCTCATCAACGCTGAACTCGTCCTTGAGGATGTTCAAGTTGGTTCCACCAGCGTGGCGGTGGAGCGCCAGAGCCTGGAGCTGACTCCCGCTGGGCTTCAGCTCGATATGGCGATCCGTGCCGCTGGTGCAGCGGAATCCATCCAGGTCCGCGGGTCCGTTCCGATGTCGCTCCTGGCGCCACTCGATCTGGTGGTCGAAGCGCACGGTGATGCCCTCTGGTTTCTGGCGCCACTGGCGAGTTCTGATCTCGCATTCAGTCGTGGCAGCACTGATCTTCGGCTCCTGTTGCGTGGTGACCTGGAACAGCCGGAGGCCAATGGCTTTCTCCTGGTTCGCGACGGTGCTCTCCAGCTTGGAGATCAGTCCTTGCAAGCCATGAATGCATCGCTGATCTTTGATTTCAATCGTCTTGAGGTGAGCCGTCTCGAGGCGAAGCTCGGCTCCGGCGGACAACTCACTGCCCAGGGAGGTATCGGTCTGTTCCGTCCCAGCGACGAACCTCTGCCTCTAACGATCCGCCTTCTTGAGGGCAGGATCCGTCAATCGATCGTTGATGTCACCGCAGATGGTGAGGTGGTTGTTCTTGGTGCCCTGAATCAGCCCGAGTTCACCGGTCAGCTGTCCCTCAGCAAGGGTTTGATTGAACCCCGCTCAGGTCTGCTGACACGTCTGCGTCAGGGGCTTGGCTCTGGGGTGCTGCCGGGACTCCAGCCCGCCGGAACTCCCAACGGTGTCACACCCGTTGATCTGTCGAGCCTGGCGGAAGAACAATGGGGTTTCCAGGAACCGCTGGTGCTGTTCGGACCCGGAGCTCCACGGTCGGACCCGTCAGAAGTCAGCAGCTTGGTCCCTGCACTTCCCTCTGTTCGCTTCCGCAATTTCCGCCTCGGTCTGGGTCCGAATCTGAGGGTGCAGATGCCCCCCTTGATCAGTTTCAGCGGAGGTGGCCAGCTGTTGCTCAATGGTCCGCTTGATCCGTCGCTGCAGGTGCGCGGCCTGATCCGTCTGAATCGCGGCAGGGTCAGCCTGTTCTCCACAACCTTCCGCCTGGATGCACAGGCTCCGAATGTGGCGGTGTTCACTCCATCGCTCGGCCTGGTCCCTTTTGTTGACATTGCGATGAAGTCCCGTGTGTCGGATTCGGTTGACCAGGGTGGAGATGGCAATGCGACCACATCGAACATCTTCGATACGAATGGTCTTGGCTTGATGGGAGATGGCATTGGCCGGCTTCGGTTGGTGAAGGTCAGCGTTTTGGCCTCAGGCCCTGCTGATCGTCTCTCCGGGAATCTGAAGCTGCGCAGTTCTCCACCGATGTCTCAGGCAGAGCTGCTGTCCCTGATCGGAGGCAATTCCCTCTCGGGCCTTGCCGGAGCTGGCGGGACCGCACTGGCTACGGTCGTTGGTCAGTCACTGCTCTCCCCTGTGCTGGGAACGCTGACCGATGTCATGGGCCAGCGCATGCAGATCGCGTTGTTCCCCACTTACGTCACCCCAGAGGTGAAGGGAGACCGTGAGCGCACGTCCGGACGTGTTTCTCCGACCTTCTCACTGGTGACTGAGCTCAGCATCGATGCGACCGATCGCTTCGATTTCTCTGTGCTGGCCGCTCCCAACACCACTGACGTGCCGCCCCAGGCCACGGTGACCTACCGGGTCACCCCCAGCACGTCTCTGTCGGGTTCGATCGATACCAAAGGCACCTGGAAGAGCCAGCTGCAGCTGTTCTTCCGCTTCTGAAGCCATGCCCAGCGATCAGGTGATCGGAATTGATCTGGGGGGAACGGCCATCAAGCTTGCCCGGTTCACTGCCGCTGGTGAACTGCTGGCGGAGATGGAGGTGGCGACGCCCCAGCCCGCCGTGCCGGGAGCTGTGACGATTGCACTGTGTGAGGCCATCGAGCAGCTCGATCCCCATGGTTCAGCTGATCGGGTTGGCGTTGGCCTGCCTGGACCGATGGATGCCGCGGCACGTGTTGCCAGGGTCTGCATCAACCTGCCGGGATGGGACGAGGTTCCGCTGGCCGAATGGCTTGAAGTGAGGCTGCGGCGTCGCGTCACCCTGGCGAATGACGGCAACTGCGCGGTGGTGGGAGAGGCCTGGCGGGGAGCAGCCCAGGGCTTCAGCGATGTGGTGCTGCTCACCCTGGGTACCGGAGTCGGAGGCGGTGTTCTGCTTGGCGGTCGTCTGTTCACCGGTCACAACGGCGCTGCAGCGGAGCCCGGACTGATTGGTGTGGTTCCTGACGGACCGTCCTGCAACAGCGGCAATCGGGGCTCACTGGAGCAGTACGCCAGCATTGCTGCTCTGCGGCGTCTTTGTGATCGTGACCCCCGCGAACTGAGCTCGGCGGCTTCGGCGGGAGATGTTGAAGCACAGGCCGTCTGGGAGAGCTATGGAACGCAGCTGGGGGTTGGGATTGCATCGCTGGTCTATGTCTTCACTCCGCAACTGGTCCTGCTGGGTGGCGGTCTGGCCGGTGCCGCTTGTCACTTCCTGCCTTCCCTTCGGAGCGAGGTGGAGAAGCGGGTGCAGCCGGTTTCGCGGGAGGGGCTGCGGATCGAAGCATGTGATCTTGGCAACGGCGCCGGTCGTCTCGGAGCGGCCCGGCTCGCGTTGCAGCGGCTGGGCGGGATGATGACCGACTGAGTGCTGACCGCTGCATCCATGACCTCTGTTCCGGAGCCTTCCGCCGAGCTGCTGCAACGGGCGGGTGCAGTGCGGTTGGCGGCCGTGGATCTGGGGCAGACCGATGACCATCAGCGTGCTCAGGCGCTTCAGTCGATGGCGGATGCTCTGGGGGAGCGTGCTGAAGCGATCGTGGCCGCCAATCGCGAGGATCTGGAGCGATCGGCCGCTGAGGGGTTGGCCCCCGCGTTGATGGCGCGGTTGAAGCTGGATGCCCAGAAATTGGCCGGTGCCATCGATGGGGTGCGCAAAGTGGCCGGCTTGCCTGACCCCCTCGGTCAGCGCCAACTCCACCGGGAACTGGACGATGGTCTTCGTCTGGAGCGTGTATCGGTTCCTCTGGGTGTGGTGGGAGTGATCTTTGAGGCGCGACCCGACGCTCTGATGCAGATTGCCTCTTTGGCGATCCGCTCCGGAAACGGGGCTCTTCTCAAGGGCGGTCGCGAGGCCCGCTGCACCAATGAAGCTGTGATGGGGGCGCTCAAAGCTGGATTGGCCTCAAGTTCGGTGTCGCCCGACGCGCTGGCACTGCTCACGACCCGTCAGGAGAGCCTGGCGCTGCTGCGGCTCGATGGCTTGGTGGATCTGATCATTCCCCGTGGCAGCAACGAGCTGGTGCGATTCATTCAGGACAACACCAGGATTCCTGTGCTGGGGCATGCCGATGGAATCTGCCACCTTTATGTGGATCAGCAGGCTGATCTGGCCAAGGCTGTTCGTGTGGCGCTGGACAGCAAAACCCAGTACCCCGCTGCCTGCAATGCGATCGAGACCCTGCTCATTCATCGCAGCATCGCCGCTGATTTCCTGGCCGCGGCCCTGCCGGTATTTGCAGGAGCCGGCGTTCGCCTGCGTGGGGATGCAGCAAGCGTGGCGCTCGGGATTCCTGAGCTGGCCGACGAGGACGATTGGCGCACCGAGTATCTCGATCTGATCCTGGCGGTGAAGCTGGTGGATGATCTGACGGAGGCAACCGATCACATCCGCCGTTACGGCTCTCGTCACACCGAAGTGATTCTCACGGAGGATCACGCGACGGCCGATCGCTTTCTTGCTGCTGTGGACAGTGCCGGGGTTTATCACAACTGCTCCAGCCGTTTTGCCGACGGATTCCGGTATGGCTTCGGTGCGGAGGTGGGCATCAGCACCCAGACCCTGCCCCCCCGGGGCCCCGTCGGACTGGAAGGTCTGGTGACCTATCGCTATCGCCTCCGGGGAGATGGCCACATTGCTGCGGATTACTCCGCAGGGAGCCGACGCTTCACCCATGAGGACCTGCCCCTGTGACCGGCCTTGATGCGATCCATGTTCGTGATCTGATGCTCTGGGCTCACGTTGGTGTGCTGGAACATGAGCGTCGGGATGGCCAGTGGTTCAGCCTCGACATCACCTTGTGGCAGGACCTCGGTTCAGCGGCCGCCCACGATGATCTGGCTGCCAGCCTCGACTACAGCAAAGCCATCACAGCCCTCCAGGCGCTGGCCCGCGGTCTTGTTTGCCAGACGATCGAGCATTTCAGCGATCGGGTGCTGGATCAACTGGAGCAGCTGTACGGGCCGGTGCCTGTTCGTCTTGAGTTGCGGAAATGTGCGGCTCCGGTGCCTGGCTTCAGCGGTGTTGTGGCGGTGGAGAGGCGTCGCCATGGGGCCCCATGAGAGGGAAAGCATGACGCGCCCTCTGGTGCTGGTTCATGGGCTCTGGGACACCCCGCGCCTGTTTTGCCGTCTTATCCAGGCCATCGATCGGCCCCAGCGACCACTGATGGCTCCGCATCTCCCCCATGGTCTTGGCGTGGTGCCACTGCGGGAGTTGGCGCGACGGCTGGATGGCGCGATCCAGGAGCGCTTTGGCTCGGACATCGCCATCGATCTGTTCGGCTTTTCCATGGGCGGTGTGATCGGCCGCATCTGGCTGCAGGAGCTTGGCGGGGCCAGGCGCACCCAACGTTTTTTCAGTGTGGGCAGTCCGCAGTGGGGCACGCTGGCGGCATGTCCGATTCCTCGCTTCCTTCTTGCCGGTGCTGCGGACATGAAACCAGGCAGTGATCTCCTGAGGGATCTCAACCGGAACATCAGCGCGCTCGACGGGGTGGACTGCCGCAGTTATTTCTGCCGCTGGGACCTGATGGTGTGTCCGGGTTGGAAGGCGGTGTTACCCGTTGGATCCCGGGAGGAGCTGCCGGTCTGGACACACCAGCAGCTCATTGCCCATCCTCGGGCGGTGGAAAGGCTGGCAGAACATCTGCGTCAGCCTTGATTCAGGCGGCTTGTAATCCGGAATGTCGGATCAGTGCATCACTGCTGGGCTGACGACCACGGAAGGCTTCGAACACCTCCGAGGGTGAACGGCTTCCTCCCAGGCTGAGAACGGTGTCGCGGAAGCGAGCGCCGATCGAACGAACGGTGTCCTCCTGGTCAAGCCCTGCCTCTTCGAAGGCGGCGAAGGCATCGGCGCTGAGCACCTCGGCCCATTTGTAGGAGTAATACCCGGCGGAATACCCCCCGGCAAAGATGTGGCCGAAGGCACAGAGAAAACGGTCTTCAGGGATGGGATCCATCACTGTGGTGCTGACGGCGATTTCGCGACGCAATTCATCGGGGCTGCGTCCCAGATCTGGACTCCACTGGCTGTGAAGCCGCAGATCACTCAGGGCGAAGTGCACCTGCCGCAGGGTGCCCAGACCGGCATTGAAGGTGCGGCTGTCCAGGAGTTTTCGGTATTCCTCCTCGGGAAGGGGTTCACCGGTCTGCCAATGCAGCGCCATGCCCATCAGGGTGCTGCGATCGAGGCACCAGTTCTCCATGAACTGGCTCGGAAGTTCCACCGCATCCCATTCCACATTGCTGATGCCCGCTGCTTCCGGTTCCTCCACCGTCGTGAGCATGTGCTGCAGGCCATGGCCGAACTCATGGAAGAGGGTCTCCACCTCTTCAAAACTCATCAGGCTTGGTACATCCCCCACGGGTGGGGTCTGGTTGCAGATCAGATAGGCGACAGGAAGAACAAGGCTTCCGTCCTCTCGACGCTTGCGGCCAAGGCATTCATCCATCCAGGCACCGCCGCGCTTGCTGGCCGGTCGGCTGAATGGGTCGAGGTAAAAGCCTGCGATGGCCTCGCCGCCCCGGAGCACTTCGTAGTAGCCCACATCCTTGTGCCAGAGAGGCGCGGCTCCATCTCCGGGGCGGATCTCCACCTCAAACAGCCGTGAACAAAGGCCAAACAGACCATCCAGCACCCTGGGCAGAGGAAACCAGGGGCGCAGGGCTTCCTGATCGAGGTCGAATCGTTCCCGTCGCAGCTGTTCCGACCAGTAGGTGAGATCCCAGGGCGCGAGTTGGTCGGCTTCCGCAGCACCCTGGCGACGGGCGCAATCCTGGAGGTCCTTGAGCTCGCGCTCGGCTGCTGGATAAGCCGCACTTCGCAGCTCTTCAAGCAGAGCCTCGACACTTGGGACGTCGTCGGCCATTTTGCTGGCCAGGCTGACTTCAGCCCAGTGTTCATATCCCAGTCGACGGGCCTGCTCGCCCCGCAGCGTCAGGATCTCTTCAATCAGGGGAGCGTTATCAAACTCACCATGGCTGGCTCGGCTGACATGGGCGCGGTAAGCGGTTTCCCGCAGTCCGCGATCTTCAGCGTGGGTCAGGAATGGGAGGTAGCGCGGCATATCCAGGCCCAGCAGCCAGGGACCTTCCGTGCCTGTGGCCTCGGCGTCTCCGGCCTCTCGGGCTGCGGCCGCAAGGGCCTCTTTGGCTCGTTCCGGCAACCCTCTGACCTGGTCAGCTTTGGTGAGCTTCAGCGTCCATTGCTGAGTGGCATCAAGAACATGGTTGCCGAAGCTGGTGGAGAGGGCGGCCAGCCGCTCGCTCGCTGCATTGAAGGCAGCCTGGGCCTCTCCATCAAGGCCCACACCCCGGTTCTGCATCGACAGCAGTTCGGCGTTGAGAATTCTCTCCCGGGTTGGCGTCAGTGGCTCGGCAGGCTGATCCCTCAGGCGAGAAAGGGCCTGGTGCAGCACCTTGCTCTGGCCGAGACGGTTTCCAAGACGCACAACCTCCGGTTGCTGGCCGGCATGGGCGTCCCGAAGTTCGGGGGAATTGCAGACACCGTTCAGGTGTGAGACCACTCCCCAACTCCAGCGAAGCTGTTCGCCCAGCGCCTGGATGGGGTCCATCACGTTGTCCCAGCTCAGGGGTTCAGGGCTGTTCAGCTGTTGCTGAAGGGAGTGTTCGAGTGCGGTGAATTGCTCGTCGAGTTTTTTGAGCAGCACCGGGATGTCGCGGCCGACCATCTCCGGGGTGATCTGCTGGAACAGCGGAAGACCTTCACCCTTCAACAGGGCGGATGCAGCGGAATCGGTCATGGGGATCAGCCGAGGGGAAGATGCTGGATCAGAGCAACGACCCCATGGTCGCCAAGTTGTTGCGAGAGCGCGTTGGTTGAGGACTCATACAGATCCATGGCGATGCGCGGCCAGATGCCAATCACCAGAGTCGGAACCAGAAGGCTGAGGCCGATCACCAGCTCACGGGGCTTCATGTCGACAACGCTTGCCAGGGCGGGAATTCGAGGACCGAAGAACACCCTGCGGCACATCGACAGCAGATAAATCGGAGTGAGCACCAGGCCAATGGCTGCCAGGATCACCGTGATGGAGCGGAACAGCGAAGTGAACGCGTCCTGACTGGTGATACCGAGGAAGATCGTGATTTCACTGATGAACCCACTCATGCCTGGGAGTGCAAGGGATGCCAATGAGCTGGCGAGGAAGAAGGCAAAGGTGATCGGCAGGGCCTTGGCCAGACCGCCCATGTTCGGGATCGAGAGAGTCTTTGTGCGTTCGTAGAAAACACCGGTCACAAAGAACATTGCCGCTGCGATCAGTCCGTGGCTGACCATCTGGAGCATGGCGCCGCTGATCCCAAGGGCATCGACCGCTCCGATCCCGAGAAGGACAAAACCCATGTGGCTGACGGAGCTGCAGGCGATGCGGCGCTTGACGTTGTCCTGCGCGAAGGCATTGAGAGCCCCGTAAACGATGTTGACGATGCCGAGAATCACCAGGGCAGGCGCCAGGGTGAGATGGGCTTCGGGCAGCATCTGCACGTTGAAGCGCAGCAGGGCATAGCCACCCATCTTCAGAAGGACGCCCGCAAGAAGCATCGATACCGGTGCATTGGCTTCACCATGAGCATCCGGAAGCCAGGTGTGCAGGGGGAACATCGGCAGTTTCACGCCGAATCCCACCAGGAAACCCAGATAGCAGAGGAGTCCGAAACTTCCCCCAGCCGAGCGGGCGGTCAGTTCGCTGATGTTCAGTGTGAACTGGTCACCGGAAAGAGCCAGCGCCAAGCCGCTGAGCAGGATCAGCAACGAAGCAAGAGCTGTGTAGAGGATGAACTTTGTGGCGGCGTACTGGCGGTTCTGGCCTCCCCAGACGGCGATCAGCAGATAAACCGGAACGAGCTCCAGTTCCCACGCCAGGAAGAACAGAAGGAAATCCTGCGAGAGAAAAACCAGCCCCTGGGCGGATGCCTGAACCAGCATCAGAGCGAAATAAAGCCGCGCTTTTTTTTCAATAGACCAGCTGGCCGCAACGGAGAGGAAGGTGACCAAACCGCTGAGCACCACCAGTGGAGCCGAGAGTCCGTCCATACCAAGGGACCATTCCAGGCCGATGACCGGCACCCAGCTGACCCGTTCCACCAGCTGTAGACCCGAGAAAGAGGGATCGAATTCGGTGGAAATCGCCACCATCATCAGAACCAGATCGATCAGGAGAACGGCCAGAGCGAAATTGCGTGGCCAGGGCGAGGGCTGGTCGTCCGTTCCGGGAAGCAGAGGCATCAGCAGCGCCCCCAGTGCCGGCAACAGCACGATCAAGGACAGCCAGGGGAATGTTGTGGTTGCCACAGCGCTCGTCGCTAGCCCGGCGTCCATTCCCTGCTTTCAAATGTTTAGTAAATCTAACAGGGCTGATCTCTGGCTTTGGGTAGTTCTACTCAGCGTCCTCGGGCTGCCAATGGCTGCCTGAGGTCTGCAGATTCAGCACCGGGGCCCGGCTGGCTACGCCAGCAGCCTCCCAGGCTCTGACCATCGCGCGGCTCACGGCCTGTCCCTTGTCTTCCGAGCACAGCGCCAGGATGCTTGGCCCCGCTCCACTGATGGCGCAGCCCCAGGCCCCCGCCTCAAGGGCTGCTGATTTGACGGAATCCCCACCCTTGATCAGGCGCCAGCGATACGGCTCATGCAACCGATCGTGCATCCCGTCGGAAATCAGATCGCCGTTTCCGGTGCGGAGGCCCTGAAGCAGGAGCGTGAGAGCACCGAGGTTCACCACAGCATCTCCGATTGGAATCGCTTTGGGCATGGCGCGCCGGGCTTCACTGGTGCTGAGGCGGATCGAGGGAATCGCCACCACAGCTTTGACGGCACTGGTCCACTCACAGCGCACCACCCGCCACCTCTGTGAGGCCGCCTTTGCTGTCATGCAAAGTCCACCGAGCAGTGATGGGACCACGTTGTCCGGGTGCCCTTCGATATCGATGGCCAGCTCCAGAAGTTTTTCTTTGCTGAGTGGTTCTCCCACCAGTGCATTGGCACCCATGAGGCCCGCAACGATCGCGGTTGCGCTGCTGCCGAGTCCGCGAGCTGGGGGAACAGCCAGACGCACCCTTGCCTCGAGGGCCACCGGTTCAAGGCCGGCTGCTTTCCAGACCCGCTGAGCAGCTCGGTACACCAGGTTTTCGGGGCCTCCGCGCAGATGGCTGCCTTCCGTTCCCTCAATGATCAGTTCAAACCGTTCGCCGCCGCCCTCGATGCGGCGCATCTCAAAGCGATTGTTCAGATCGAGGGCAGCTCCTAGGCAGTCGAATCCCGGCCCGAGATTGGCGGTGGTTGCGGGCACATCAACAACAACTTTCTGCCCTATGCGCGGCTGCGCCATCCCTAAGTTTCTTCTGAAGCAAGTCTCCCACTTGACTCAGCCAGCATTCGGGCCCGACAGGCAGCGCTGAAAAGACCGGCTTCCGGATCGATCACAGCGGTCACTTTCAGACCACTGATGAACTGTTTGAAACGTCCTTTCGCTTGCATCGGCTCCAGAAAGGTGTCGGATCGCAGCCCGTCGATCTGCTTGGCAGCTGTACCGCCGCCGATCCACAAACCACCACTGCAGAGTTCGTGGAGAGCAAGGTCTCCCGCGGCTGCGCCGTAGGCCGCAAGCCAGATCTCCCGGGCGCGATGCATCAGTGGATCGCCTTCAACCGCTGATTGGGAGACCAGGGCGGGAAGGTCGCCAGCCTGGTGGTGCCTCCAGTTCTGGGCAGCGGCGCGAAGGGGATGGTCTTCGGCCTCCGGCTTCTGCAATAACCAGTTGGCGATATGTCCCAGGCCCGTGCCACTGACGATTCGTTCGATCGACAGGCGCTCCACCTGAAGATCCCGCTTCAGCCAGCAAGCCAGCTCCCATTCCTGGTCATTGCGTGGGGCAAATTCACGGTGCCCCCCTTCGCTGGGAAGTGCTTGCAGGCCCTGACCACCGTTCTGACCCCGAGCCATTCCCAGACCGGTCCCTGCTCCAAGAATCGCCAGAGGCCCGTCGTCCTGCTCACCTGCCTGCAGCACGACCTGCTGGTCGTCTTTCAGGTGCGGCAGGCCATAGATGAGCACGCCAAAGTCATTCACCAGCTCCAGCTGTTCGATTCCTGCCGCAAGAGCCAGGGTCTGCTCCTGCAGCAGCCACGGCAGATTGGTGATCCGAGCTGAGCGATTGCGCACCGGGCCGGCCACAGCAATACAGCCATGGGTTGGAGCGCTAATGGCATCAGGGCGATTCCGGAGGAAGTTCTCCAGCATCGGTTCCAGTGATGGCCATTCGGCGGAGATATATCGCTGCTGATGCTGTTGCTGAAGACCATTGGTCTCCAGGCTGTAGATGGCCAGCAATGTTTTGGTTCCCCCCATGTCCCCGGCGAGCAGAGTCGGTCGAGACATGGCGGTTTCACAGACACTCTGCGTTCAGGCTCGTTCAAACATGTCCGATAGGCAACTGATCAACGCTCAGAAGAAATCGAGTGGAAGAGGCCCCCAGGTTGTTGTCATCTGAGATTCATCCGCACTGTGGCCGCTGATCAGGATCCCCTCACCAAGTCCATATTCGATTCGAACGTGGACTTGTCCGCTTGTCTGATTCGCCTTGAGAAATACCGGCCCAGCTTGATCTGGACTTGATAACAAACGATGAGAAGTCCAGTTCTGCCTTTTTTCAAGTTTTCTCAGTGCGAGAAGAGCATCTTCTGAGGAGTTAGCCATTATTCCAACAGTGAACCAATCGCAATCTTTCATGCTAAGAGCGAGCTCATTCATAATACTTTTCCGATCTGATTCACTGATTTCAGGTGAAGTTCTGAGTGAATTGAGATCGCTCAGTTTCAATTTTCAGCTCCTACAGGTGTGCTGAAAGAAGTTCTTTCCTGATTCGCTGTTATGCATTGATTCAGAAAAATGTCGACCGACATTTCACATTGGCTGCCGTCACGGGTGTTGCGAACATTCACCGTTTGAGATGCGGCTTCTTTTGAGCCAATAACTGCGAGGATGGGAACTCTGTCCTTCTCGCCATTGCGAATTAATTTGCCAAGGCGTTCACCCGACGAATCAATGTTCGAGCTGATGCTTGATTGAACCAGCTTTTGGTTTAATTGCTCCGCGAAGGGTCTTGTCTCATCACTGACCGGAAGAATTCTGACCTGTTCTGGGCAAATCCAGAAT
>CAJWZN010000034.1 GCA_913050105.1 uncultured Synechococcus sp. | reverse complement strand
TCATGGTCACGGCGGTCGCCCGGGCCGTTGGGATCACGGTGATGCCTTCCTCCTCGAGCTCTGCCAAAGCCGCTACAGCAAGGGCTTCGATCTCGGGGATCACCACGTCGGGACGGTGGCGGCGTGCCACCTCCAGCAGGGCGGCGGCATCGGTCATCGGCAGCACCTCCACCTTGTCGGCAACCTGCATGGCGGGAGCGCCGGCGTAGCGGTCGCAGGCGATGACGCTGCAACCGAGCCGCTGTGCGGCGATAGCGACTTCCTTGCCAAGCTCACCACTGCCCAGCAGCATCACAGTGCGCGGAAAACCGGCCATGCCTCACGTCGAATGATGGTTGTCACCATCATTGATCAACACAACTCAAGACCTTTGCTGAAGGGTCTCTCCCCAATGTCCTCAGGCAGATAGGACAAGGGGGGTTGTGATTTTGTTCAGGTCAAGTCCATTCAGGGCTGGAACGTTCTCGATCGGAGGGTGGCAGTGGCTCCCGCGATGCAGGGGGGAAGACCAACGAGCAGCAGCTCTGCCGAACCAGGGCTCAGTTCGATCCGGATCGACCCTGACGTCGAATCTCTCCGATCAACCACACCCCCATGAAGCCGAGAGACGAGATTCCGAAATAGATCAGCACCCAGCGCAAAACCCTGTCCGGGTCGGCTGCAGCGCTGGAGAGCAGTTCGGCCGTTTTTTCAAGAAGGCTCTCCATCAGGCGTCGAAATCGGGAATCAGTGTGAGTTGGCGAACCGGTGATTCCTCACTGACGAAACCCCAGGCCTCAAAGATTGTTGGATCCGGGTGGGTGATCCGCTGTTCCGTGCCCTGCCGCTCGAGCTGAAATCCCTGCTTTGCCATTCGCCGCATCAAGCTTGCGGATTCTTCAAACCGAGCCGCCATCGCTTCGAGGCTGGAGCATTCGGACGTCAGCCCCGATTCCCGCCATGTGAAATAGGTCATGAAGTCAGCCCATCGGTCGCAGCAGCAGCCCCAGCAGCACGCAGCCAGCTGTGGCCAGCCAGAAGCATGGCACCACTGTGCGTTCACTGATGCCCCCCAGTTCGAAGTGATGGTGCAGTGGGGCCATCCGAAGGACTCGGCGGCCCTGACCGTCAGCCCCTTTGGTTGCCTTGAACACCCAAACCTGAACAATCACCGACAAGGATTCCGCCAGGAACACCCCGCCCATCACCAGCAGGGGCCAGAGACTGTCCGACAGGAGAGCCACGGCACTCAGTGCAGCTCCCATCGCAAGCGAACCGGTGTCGCCCATGAAGGCGCGGGCTGGATGACGGTTGTGCATTAAAAAACCGAGCCAGGCGCCTGCCATCGCCATGCAAAACCCTGCCAAGGCCGGATCGCCGCTGTTACCTCGCAACATCAGCTGCAGGGCCAGTCCGCTGAACACCAGTGCTCCGCATCCGCTGGCCAGTCCGTCTAGGCCATCGGTGAGGTTGGTGGCATTGCTCTCCGCCAGAAACACAAACAGCCCCAGCGGCCAGATCGCAAAGCCCAGTGGCACAGACCAATGGAAGGCCAGGCTCACACTTGGGGAGATCCATCCTTGCCAGCCTGAGACGGCTAGAAACGCCCCTCCCGCAATGGCCTGCAACAGCAATTTGTTCAGGGGTGTCAGACCTTTGTTGGTCTGTTTGGTGAGACTGCTCCAATCGTCAAAACCACCGATGACCATGAAAGCCAGGGTGACCGCCGCCACGGCAAGCAGCTGGTGCGAGGCGGTTCCCTTCACGCTGATCAAGCTGCCGAGCACTGCTCCTACCGGCACCACCAGCAGCCCCCCCATCGTGGGTGTTCCTGCCTTCGACTGATGTCCGCTTGGACCCTCTGTCCGGATGATCTGCCCCATCCTCAGAGCCTTCAATCGGGGGATTCCAATTGCTGCGACCAGGCTCGCAATGATGGTTGAAATCAGCAGCGGCAGCGTCAGCTGGCTGTTGGGAATCCACTTGTCAGATACCAGGCTGGATCCCAATACAACGAGCGTCAGAGCGACGGCACTGAAAGTGCCTTTCTGCCACCAAGGGCTAGGGCTCTGAATGGCGTCGCTCACGGTTGAATCGTCGGTTGCTGGGACCTCAGTCCTCCCACTGCTCCTCGTTCTGTTCGTCGTCCTTGTTGTAGTCCTCCTTCTCGCCCATCAATGCGGACAGTTCCTCCTCTTCAACGGTGCTGACTTCGGTCGAGTCCGAATCTTCATCAGCGACAAGTCGTCCGCTGGCCTCAAGCCAGCTGAGCAGATCAGGTTCTTCTCTCAGAGGCAGAACCGGCGCTGGATCTTTGCGTCCATAACGCGTCAGCGAGGGATTGACGCTGTCCAAGGCATTGGTGTCGACCAGACCGCTCATGCTTTACCAGGACTTGAGACCATCCATCACTATAAGTCATGTACGACGGCTGACATTTGCGAAAGCTGACGTTGATGGCCTCGGTATGGGGAGCTTCACTCGCTATCAGCGTCGGTCTCCGTCGCTGGGGTGATCTGAGGTCTGAACCTCTCCAGGCCAGCTGGCCTGTCGTAATGGCGGTGATGCTGCTTCCGCCGCTGCTGATGGCTGGCTGGCTGATTTTCTCCCAGTCCGGCATGGACCATGAAAGGAGAGAATCAGTCGATTCTGATCAGGAGATCCGCTGATGGGCCGTGCCAAGAAGGTGGTTCTTGCCTATTCCGGTGGGGTGGATACCAGTGTCTGCATCCCGTACCTGAAACGGGAGTGGGATGTTGAGGAGGTCATCACTTTTGCGGCGGATCTCGGTCAGGGTGACGAGTTGGAACCGATTCGTCAGAAGGCACTTGATGCGGGAGCCAGCCAGTCTCTGGTGGGCGATCTGATCAAACCGTTCATCGAGGAATTCGCCTTTCCGGCGATCCGGGCCAATGCCCTCTATGAGGGTCGTTATCCCTTGTCCACCGCCCTTGCCAGGCCGCTGATTGCACGTCGACTGGTGGAAGTGGCCAGGGAGGTTGGCGCGGATGCCGTTGCCCATGGTTGTACCGGTAAGGGGAATGACCAGGTTCGTTTTGACGTGGCCATCGCATCGCTGGCTCCTGATCTGAAGGTGCTGACGCCCGCTCGTGAATGGGGGATGAGCCGGGAGGAGACGATCGCCTACGGGGAGCGATGTGGAATGCCCGCACCAGTCAGTAAGAAGTCGCCTTATTCCATTGATCTCAATCTTTTGGGGCGCAGTATCGAAGCCGGTCCTCTGGAAGATCCGATGGTGCCTCCTCCGGAGGAGGTGTTCGCGATGACAGCAGCCGTGGCTGATACGCCTGATGCTCCTGAGGAGATCGAGATTCGTTTCGAGGCTGGAAATCCTGTCGCCATCAGCGGAGAGTCGCTTGATCCGGTGGCCATGATCCGAGAGGCCAACCGTCTGGCGGGAACGCATGGCATCGGACGTCTCGACATGATCGAGAACAGGGTTGTTGGGATCAAGTCACGGGAGATTTACGAAACCCCTGGACTTCTTCTGTTGATTCAGGCTCACCAGGAGCTTGAAAGTCTCACCCTTGCCGCCGATGTGTTGCGCAGCAAACGTCCGCTGGAGATGCAGTGGGCTGATCTGGTGTATCAGGGCCTCTGGTTCGGTCCGCTGAAGGATGCTCTCGATGGGTTCATGGATCGCACACAGCAGCACGTGAACGGTGTGGTGCGTTTGCGTCTCCACAAGGGTTCTGCCACGGTGATCGGCCGTGCTTCCTCCGATAACAGCCTTTACGTTCCAGCGATGGCTTCCTATGGCAGCGACGATCAATTCGATCACCGTGCTGCAGAAGGCTTCATCTACGTGTGGGGCCTGCCCACCCGACTCTGGGCAGCATCGCAGCGCCGCTCAGGCTGATTGCCGGCGGAGCAGGCGCGGCAATCGCAACCGTCCCAGGAGAATCACTTTTCCTCGCTGGGATTCGGATGATGTGTCATCCCCTGGTGGCAGGGCAGGACGGTGCGTTCCATCTGTGGTCTGCCCTTGCTCAAGCAGGCGATAACGTTCAAGCAGCGGTTCGAGCCGCTGTTGAAATTTGCTTTCGAACAAATCGGGTAGCTCTTCCAGCAGACTTTCGTAGGCACTGATCTGGCTTTCGAGCGCCTCGATTCTGCGAAGCAATTGCTCCCGATCATCGGATCTGGATGAATGACCTGACCACCACGGCTGCTCTGGGGTCGGCTGAGAGTGATCCGGGTGGTCCATTGGCAGACGCTATCGCCTGCCAATGGTCGGAACAACCGCCTTCAGGATGCGGGCTGTTCCTCTTCCTGCCGAGCAGGGGCGGGCTCACTGCCGGGCACTACGCGAGGGGCTGGCAGAGGACCTTCCTGCTTGACAGTCAGATAACGGATCACGTCTTCACTCAGGCGCATGGCTTTCTCGAGCACGGCCACCTGCTGGCCGTCGCCGTTGTGGCTCAGCTGCACGTAGATGCCTTCCTTGTGCTTGCTGATCGGATAGGCCAAACGGCGCTTGCCGCGCATCTGGTTGTCGAGCACCTCTGCACCCGTCTCAACAAGCATGTCGCGGTACTTGAGCACATGGCTTTCCACTTCCTCTTCCGGGATGTCCGGACGGAGGATGTACATGGTCTCGTAGTAGGGATCGTTGGTCATTAGCTGCACCGACAGGGTCTTCAGGCTCACGATGGTGAGCGCCGGATGGGTCACCCTATCTCCCGACAGTTACCCCTCAATCAATAAAGCTGCATTCGCGCGGCCTGACTGATGCCGGGCAGATCCGGTTCACGCCCGCGCAGGCACTCCACAAGGGCGAAGACCAGGATGGCCAGCACGGCGATAACAACGGCGCTGGACAGGGTGCCCAACAGCAGGCTGCCGGCTGCCAGCGGTGCCAGAACCAATCGGAAACCCAGGCTCAGCACGATCAGGGCAATGCTGGTGAGAAGAGCCTGCAGTGCGTTGAAACGCACGAAGTAGGGAACCTCAGGGTTGCGAACCACACCCAGGAACAGCGCCAGGAACAGCAGCAGGCCGCCGAGGCCGAGAGGAATGCTGCGTTCCAGCTGGATCAAGGGCCAGGCCGGCAGGATCAGGGGTTGAAGCATGGGGTACTGCAAAAACAGCCCTCCCTCTGCGAACCCAAGAGGGATGGCGTCGCTCCAAGGCAGCAAATAAAACAGTGGACCCACCAGCTTTTGCCAGAGCGGGGGTTGCATTCTCATCAGAGCAATTTCAGCGACGCTAGGTGCCTAAAGCTGCTTCAGCTGCCAACCGCATCGTCGGCACGGGTACGTCTTGCTGCCCGCTCCAAAGGCGCAGGGCCGACGCTCCCTGCTGCACCAGCATTTCCAGTCCGTCGAAGCAGAGGTGGCCACGATCGGCGGCCTGAGCCAGCCATGCGGTTGGTCGTGGCGTGTAAATCAGGTCGTAAACGATGGCCCGAGGAGGAAGATTCTCCCAAAGCTCGTTTCCCAGAGGCATTGCCGAAGGATCACCATGCTGAGCCATGCCCACGGGGGTGGTGTTCACCACCAGATCGGCGGCTTCAATCACCCGTCTGAGGTTTGGGTCCTGATCGGTGATTGCATGCAGCGGCGCGTCAGCCTGCTGAAGATCGGCCACAAATTGGCTCAAAACCTCTGCCCGGCGTCCGATCACATGAACCATCTGCAGCTGAAGGGTCTGCAGCCCGGCGACCACGGCCCGTGCTGATCCGCCACAACCGATCACCACAGCCTTTTTTCCCTGCCAGAGCTCCCGTTTCCCGAGTGGTGCGAGAAATCCCTCCACATCGGTGTTGGTTCCGTGCCAACCGCCTTTGGCGAGCGGCAGCAACGTGTTCACCGCTCCAAGACGTTCGGCCAGCGGACTCAGCTCCGCACAGATGTTGGCGACAGTTTGTTTGTGGGGAATGGTCACATTGAGCCCGCGGCAGTTCACTGCGTGCATCCCCTCCAGGACGATCCTGAGCTGAGACTCTTCACAGGGGAGGGCCAAGTAGCGCCAATCGAGCCCCATGGCATCCAGGGCCGCGTTCTGCATCACCGGGGAGAGCGAGTGCTTGACCGGATTGCCCAGCAGACCCACAAGCCCTGTGCTGCCTTTGATCATGGGATCCCTGGATTGCCCTTCCAGCCTGCCTGTTCGGGAACCCCACCTCGCCTCTGCCCGGGTCAGCTGATGAAGATGTGATCACTCAATTCACACTTTCAGGAGGTGGGCACAGATGGGCAAGGTTGTCGGCATTGACCTTGGCACCACGAACAGCTGCGTTTCCGTGATGGAGGGTGGCAAGCCCACCGTCATCGCGAACGCCGAGGGCTTCCGCACCACGCCCTCTGTCGTGGCCTACACCAAGAACCAGGATCAGCTGGTCGGCCAGATCGCCAAGCGCCAGGCGGTGATGAACCCGGCGAACACCTTTTATTCGGTGAAGCGCTTCATCGGCCGCCGGGTTGATGAGGTCAACGAGGAATCGAAGGAAGTGAGTTACGGCGTCGAGAAGGCCGGCTCAAACGTGAAGGTGATGTGCCCGGTTCTCGACAAACAGTTCGCCCCTGAGGAAGTTTCCGCCCAGGTTCTTCGCAAGCTGGCTGAAGACGCTGGCAAATATCTCGGTGAAACCGTCACTCAGGCGGTGATCACTGTTCCTGCTTATTTCAACGACTCCCAGCGTCAGGCCACCAAGGACGCCGGCAAGATCGCAGGCCTTGAGGTGCTGCGCATCATCAACGAGCCCACGGCGGCTGCCCTGGCCTATGGCCTGGACAAGAAGAGCAACGAGCGCATCCTTGTCTTCGACCTGGGTGGCGGCACCTTCGACGTGTCTGTGCTCGAGGTTGGTGACGGTGTGTTCGAGGTGCTCTCCACCTCCGGTGACACTCATCTGGGTGGTGATGATTTCGACAAGGTGATCGTGGATCACCTTGCTGAGACCTTCAAAACCAATGAGGGTATCGACCTGCGTCAGGACAAGCAGGCCCTGCAGCGTCTGACAGAAGCGGCTGAGAAAGCCAAGATCGAGCTGTCCAGCGCCACGCAGAGCGAGATCAACCTGCCGTTCATCACGGCCACCCCGGAGGGTCCCAAGCACCTTGATCTCACCCTCACCAGGGCCAAGTTCGAGGAGCTCGCAGCCAACCTGATCGACCGCTGCCGCATCCCTGTTGAGCAGGCTCTCAAGGACGCCAAGTTGTCGTCCAGTGAGCTGGACGAGATTGTGATGGTGGGTGGTTCCACCCGGATTCCGGCCGTTCTAGATCTGGTGAAGCGGACCACCAGCAAGGATCCAAACCAGACCGTCAACCCCGATGAGGTGGTTGCCGTCGGTGCCGCAATTCAGGGTGGTGTCCTCGCCGGTGAGGTGAAGGACATCCTGTTGCTGGACGTCACTCCGCTGTCACTGGGTGTTGAAACCCTCGGCGGTGTGATGACCAAGATGATCACTCGCAACACCACGGTCCCGACCAAGAAGACCGAGACCTACTCCACTGCTGTGGATGGCCAGACCAACGTGGAGATCCATGTGCTCCAGGGTGAGCGCGAGATGGCATCCGACAACAAGTCGCTAGGAACCTTCCGTCTTGACGGCATTCCTCCGGCCCCTCGCGGTGTGCCTCAGATCGAGGTGACGTTCGATATCGATGCCAACGGCATCCTCAGCGTCAATGCGAAGGACAAGGGCAGCGGCAAGGAGCAGTCCATCTCCATCACTGGTGCTTCGACCCTCTCGGATTCCGAGGTCGACAAGATGGTTAAGGACGCTGAATCCAACGCCAGCGCTGACAAGGAAAAGCGCGAAAAGATCGATCTGAAGAATCAGGCCGAAACCCTCGTTTATCAGGCTGAAAAGCAGATGACCGAACTGGGCGACAAGGTTGAGGCCGATGCCAAGGCCAAGGTCGAGGAAAAGCGCACCAAACTGAAGGAGGCTGTTGATCAGGAGGATTACGACGCGATGAAGCCGTTGCTTGAAGAACTCCAGCAGGAGCTTTACACGGTCGGAGCCTCTGTTTATCAGCAGGAGGGTGCTGCCGCGGGCGGTGCGGCTCCGGGAGCCGATGCCGGAGCCGCTGGCAATGCAGCCTCAGGCGGTGATGCAACTGACGATGTCATCGATGCGGAATTCACGGAGACCAAGTGATCCGCTGAGTTCATGTCCATTGCAGAGGGGCCTCTATGGCCCCTTTTTTTATGGCTCCTGGAGCGCAGTTGAAATCCATTCCGCTGTGGCAGGTGCGAGAAGAACACCATTGCGATAGTGACCACTCGCCACAATCAGCCCTGGTTCCAGCACGTTCAGCAAGGGTGCTGGGCGCTCCACCGGTCGGGCCCGCAAGCCACTCCAATGCTCGATCACGCTGGCGCTGCGCAGCCATTCCGGCGCGTTGTCATTGAGCGTGCGCATCAGAGCCAGGGGATCATCGGCAGCTTCCGTTCCTGGCTCTACCGTTGCTCCAAGCAGCAGTCGTCCCGGTCCATCAGGGATCAGGTTGAAGCTCTGATCGATCAGCACGGCCGGCCAGTTCATCCAGGTAGTCGGACCCTCCTTCAATTGAAGGCTGAGGGCTTGTCCGAGCACTGGACTGATCGGAAGGCTGTGACCAAGAGGCTCTAGCAGTGCTCCAGCGCTCAGCCCTGAGCAAATCACAACGCAGTCATGGCAGGTGCTCTCTCCTTCGGCGTGATGCACCCGCCAGCGGGATCCATCGCGCTCCAGTTGAACTACACGGGTTGCCAATGGTTGAACGCTCTCTTGGAGCAGTGCTCGTCGCAGAGCGATTTGAAGTTGCAATGGGTTGATACGACCATCTGCGCTTGAGTGCAGTGCACCGTGGAGTGCTGTCGGCCAGATGGTGCGGACCTGTTCGCTCGTCTGCAGTTCCAGGCCCAGATCAGAGCGTTGCTCAGCGAGCGCCCCCATCCTTGTCGCCGATTCCCGATCGGCAGCAATCTGCAGCAGCCCTGTCTGCAGGGTGAGGCCGGTCTCGAATGCCTGCAGGGCTTGAACCCAACGGGGCCAGAGCTGCATGCTCCGGCGGCGCAATCGCCAGCCGCGGCCACTTGTGCGGCGGAACACATTCCCCATCAACACACCGAGAGACGCGCTGGTGCCGTTCAGTTCACGGTCCGAGGTCTGCCTTAGTACTGGCTCATTCCAGTGAGGATCCAGAAGAGTCACTGAATGGCCCTTGAGGGCCAGTTCCCATGCGGTGCCGAGGCCTACAGCCCCGGCACCAACGATTGCGACGGATCTGGTCAGCTGAGGGCCTCGTCCGGGATCACCTCGGAATAAGCCTCGAAACCAGCGGCTACAGCGCTGTATGAGCGTTGCAGTCGGGAGCTGTCCTGCAGCCGGGCGGCCTCATCGAGATTGGCCAGAGCAGCCTTGAGGTCCCGGGCGATTGCTTCAGCCTCTTTGCGCTGGGACTTGTCCAGGCGCTGGTTGATGTAAAGCATTTCGCGTCCCACCTCCTGCATCGGACCGTGGATCAGGTTCCGAGTGAACGTCCAGTCTTCGTTGCTCACCAAGCGGGCCAGTTCAGGGAGACGGCTTTTCGTCTCTTCGAAGGCAGCGGCCTGGCGTTCAATCACTGCTGCGTCGTCCGCTTTGGCGGCGGCAGGGGTGATCAAACCCAGGCTCAGGGTGATGCAGAGGCAGAACGCGGCGAGGCGGCGCAGGGCCTTCAGCATGATCTGGGAAAAAAGTTCTGGGACTTTAACCAGCTCGCAGTGCGCGGGAGAATTTGTTTTTCAAAGCTTTGTTGTGAGTGAGGCCACGGTCATCCTCCAGATGATCTGTCCGGATCGGCCTGGGCTGGTGAGTGAGCTTGCCGGATGGGTCGCAGCCAACGGCGGCAACATCCGCCATGCCGATCACCACACTGATGTCGGGGCCGGTTTATTCCTCAGCAGGATCGAATGGCAGTTGGCGGGCTTCGGTATCCCTCGCAATGCCATTGCTGCCGCAGCATCAGCGCTGGGTGAACGCTTGAACGCTCAGGTCCAGCTGAGTTTTTCGGATGAGCTGCCGCGGGTGGCGATTTTGGCCAGTAAGCAAAGCCATTGTTTACAGGATCTGCTCTTGCGGGTGCAAAGCGGTGAGCTCCCGATGCACGTGCCGTTGGTCATCGCCAATCATCCTGAGCTGCAGGGGCTCTGCCGTGCGTTCAAGGTGCCGTTTGTGCATGTGCCCGTGGTGCGCGATCGCAAGCCGGAGGCCGAGCAGCAGATTCTGGATCTCATGGTGGAGCACCGGATTGAACTGGCGGTTCTGGCCAAGTACATGCAGGTGCTGAGTTCTGATTTTCTGGCTCGCTTCCCCCAGGTGATCAACATTCACCACTCGTTTCTGCCCGCTTTCAAGGGTGCTCAGCCTTATCACCGCGCCTGGGAGCGAGGGGTAAAGCTGATTGGTGCCACCGCCCACTACGTCACTGAGGATCTCGACGATGGCCCGATCATCGAGCAGACCACAGTTCATGTAAGCCATCGCGATGAGGTCGAGGATCTGATTCGCAAAGGCCGCGACACCGAACGACTTGCTCTGGCCCGAGCTTTGCGTTTGCATCTGCGCCGACAGGTGATGGTTTACCGCGGACGTACGGCGGTGTTTGCGTGATCGGCGAACGCTTGTTCCGGATCGGCCTGTTTTTTTTGCCCTCCAGTGCTCTGTTGGGGGGGCTCTGTTTGTTGGCGGCCGGTGTGAGCGGTAGCCGCGGTAGGGCAGTGCCGATCTGGCGGGATCGCTGGTGCCAGCCCCTCCTGCTCGCGGGTGCTCTGATGCTGATCGGAGCGATGCGGGCCGATACAGGCGCATTGGCCTGGGTGGGCTTAGGCAACTGGTTGCCATTCTTCTGGGCCTTCTGGGCTTTTCAGCCGTATCTGGCGTCTGAGAGTCAGCGGCGTGATGCCGCCTGGATGCTTGTGGCTGGAACGCTGCCTGTGCTGCTGACCGGTTTTGGCCAGATGCTTCTCGGATGGGAGGGACCTTGGCAATTGGGTGGTGAAGCGGTCGTTTGGTTCGTTGCTCCTGGTGGGAAGCCCATCGGACGGCTGTCTGGGTTGTTTGATTACGCCAATGTCGCCGGGGCCTGGTTGGGGGTCGTCTGGCCCATGATGATCGCGGCTGTGCTGCGTCCCGATGGTTTGCGTCGCCGTGGAGCTGCGCTGGGACTGGTGCTGGCTACCAGCCTCGGGGTCGTGCTGACCCAGTCGAGAAATGCCATGGGGGGCCTCGCACTGGCCCTGCCACTGGTGATCGGCCCAGCCAGCTGGATCTGGCTTTTGCCCTTGATGCTGCTTGTGAGCTCACCGCTGCTCATGGTTGTGACTCCAGGACTTCCCTCCGGCCTGCGCCAGGGCGCGATGGCTCTGCTGCCGGACTCGATCCTGGAGCGATTGCTGGAGCGCGAAGGGGGAACAGCCTGGAAGCACACCCGCCTCGGGCAATGGACCTACGCCATCCAGTTGGTTGCTGCAAGACCCTGGCTGGGGTGGGGTTCGGCGGCCTTCAGCGTGATGTATCCGATCTATGCCGCCAAGCGTTGGC
>CAJWZN010000033.1 GCA_913050105.1 uncultured Synechococcus sp. | reverse complement strand
GTACCGACCCATTCACAACCAAGATCAGCCGCACGCAATCCATTCACAACGCTGTCCACATCAGCCATCAGAGGGGCCCTCAGCTCCGTTCGACATCGTTGAATCAAATCCGCGAGGAGCTGCTCGTCCGGACGGAGCCGTTGGGTTGCATCCAAGGCGATCACGTCAGCACCGGCGGACCAGACCGCCTGAATCTCTCGCCAACCGGGTGTGATGTAGACGGAACTGTTGGGGAAGGTGCATTTCCACAGACCGATGATCAGTGCCTCTGGACAACGGCGACGCACGGCGCCGATGTGTTCAGGACTTTCCAGACGCACTCCCACAGCGCCATTGCGAAGGGCTGCATCGGCCATTGCAGCGATGACCTCCGGATCGCGCATCGGTGAACCAAGCGGAGCTTGGACCGAAACAATCAACCCCTGATCTAGCTGTTCACGGCTTGGAATCATCGCGATTCAGGACGTCTTCTGGACATCGCCACCGTCTCGCACCAACCAACGTCGCAAGGAGCGTGGGGTGTTCAGTGGAGGTGCTGGTGGCTTGGCAGCACGGGGAATTGCTGGCATCGGGCGATCTTCGTGAATGCTGGAGCTCACCTCCTGCAACGACTCCTTCAACAGAGCTGTCAAGCGAGCCAGGGAACGACCGGAGGGCGAGGATTGTGTAGCTGGAGCTGCTGGACGCTGCTCATTTGGCAAAGCATCCAGATCAGGAAGGTGATCCACGCCGTAGCGATGCACCCACTGGCTGCGCAGCGCCCACAGTTGATCATGGTGTCCATTGCTCTGAGCATCAAGAATTTGCTCGGCAAGTCGCTTCCGTCGATCAGCGGATGATAAAAACGAGGTCGAAGTCATCTCAGGTCAACTTGCGATTGAGAAGGGGGCGGATCAACAGGAACAAGCCTGCTGTCAGAACCACCAGAACAGCCAGGCAACCGAAACCTGTGATGTCGCCATAGGGAGCTTCGAGCAGAACCTCCGAAAGATCGAGGGGCCCGCGGTAGGCAGCACGGATTGGTTCGATCGCAAAGGTCAGAGGGTTAAGCGATGCCAGCCATTCCATCCAGTTGGGCATGAAAGACAGAGGCGCCAAGGCCGTGCTGGCAAACAGCAACGGAAGATTGGCCACAAAGATGACGGCGATCAGTTCGATGTGCCCGGGCAGTGCAAAGGCCAGTCCGAGACTCAGAGCCGTGACGGCGAACACCAGCAGAAGCAGGGTTACAAGCACCAGAAGTAACCCTGCCCCACCTGGCCAGCCGTAACCAAGAACGGCGGCCGTGACCATGATCGCCAGGCTCTGCAGCAGGCTGATCACCGTGATGTAAAGAACCGAAGCAAGCACGATCGAACTCCGGCTTCGCAGAGGTGCCACCAGCAGTCGGTTCAGGAATCCGAACTCACGGTCGAACATCACCGGCAACCCGGCATTCAAAGCACCACTGAATGCAGTGAAAACAATGACGCCGGCACCCAGAAAACGGCCATAACTGGTTCCCCCCGGCAACAACCCTTCCGGAGCCTTTGCAAACAGAGCACCGAAAAGGATCAACCAGATCAGAGGCTGCAGCACCCCAGCCACAAGGGTGGAAGGACGCCTTGCCAGTTGCAGGAACAGGCGGCGGGTCAGAGCAAAGGTCTCCTGGGAGAGCTCCGACAGTGCTCCACGATCACTGTCGAGACTGGGCGCAGCTTTCAGGGGGGAAGAGGTCATCGGTTCAGACTCGATCAGATCAGCGCATGGACTGCCGCCGTTCCTGCTTGACATCCCGCTGGCCGGCGACCGCCAGCTCAGCATCCATCAGGGTTCGGCCAGTGGCCTGGAGGTACACATCATCGAGGCTTGGACGACTCTGCGCCAGGGCAAAAACAGACAGGCCTTCCGCATCGAGGCGGCGACGCATCGTTTCCACAACTGGGTCTCCGTCAATCACCAGATTGAGGGAGAAACCCTGCGCTCTGTTCACCACCACTTGCTGAACGCCTTCCAAAGGCTGCAGCAGCGCCAAAACCCTCTCGGCCTCAGCGGCATCGCTGAATTCCCGAATCCGCAACGTCACCCGGTCGCCACCAAGGCGCTGCTTGAGGCCTTCCGGTGTGCCCTCAGCAATCACACGACCAGCGTCGATGATCGCCATCCGATCTGCAAGAGCTTCAATCTCCTCGAGGTAGTGGCTGCTGAGCAAAACGCCAGTGCCATCACGAACCAGCTCGCGCAGAAGCTCCCATATCGCTGCCCGACTCTCGATGTCCAGCCCAACCGTCGGTTCATCCAGCACCAATAGTTTCGGACGATGCAGCAGGCCAGCTGCCAGGTCCAGCCGCCTTCGCATCCCACCGGAATAAGTGCCGCAACGTCGGTCCACCCATTCGATCATCGCCAGGCGGTTGATCAGATCATCGATCCGCTCGTCCCGCAGCCGCTTGGGGAGATGAAACAGGTCCCCCTGCAGCTGCAACAGCTCCCTCCCTGTGAGGATTTTGTCGATCGCCACCTCCTGAGCCACGTATCCCAGACGTCGTCGAACGGCCCTTGGATCCTTCAGGGCATCAACGCCATCGATGTGAACATGGCCGGAATCTGGCGCCAGAAGGGTGGCCAGAATCCGCAGGGCGGTTGTTTTACCTGCCCCGTTCGGACCCAGGAGTCCATAAAGACAGGCTTCCGGTACGTCGAGATCAAGCCCAGAGAGAGCACTGACATCCCCGTAAGCCTTGCTGAGTTGACGGAGTTCAATCAGGGCCATCGGCCTACCCACATGAATCTGAATTTAGGAAGAGCTTTCTGGAATGAAGAGCGCCTGCAGGCCGAACATCACCTGCTGATCAAAAGTTGAAGCGAGATCAGTCCGGCTCAGCACCAGCAGCAGGCAGATGCCGAAGAGATAGAGAATGGACCAACGGAAAAGCCCTTTGGCGGCCACAAGGCTGTCTGGATCAGCGGAAAGGGTCTGCACCATCTGCAGCAACCGGCCATTGAATGGCAGTAACAGAAGGCCATAAAACGTCCCACCTGACGGGAGGACAAGCACCCCCAGACCGCTCAACAGCACTGTGGCCCAGCCGTAGCAACGGATTGCCCTCGCGGTAATCACCGGTCCCTTGACCACTGGAAGCATGGGAATACCGACAGCGCGGTAGTCCTCACGCAACAGAAGTGCCAGAGCCCAGAAGTGCGCTGGCGTCCACACCATCACCAGAGCGAACAGCCACCAGCCACCGAGGCCAACATGGCCGGTGGCTGCTGCAGCCCCAACAAGCGGTGGGATCGCGCCTGCCACACCACCAATCACGATGTTTTGAGACGTGCGCGGCTTGAGGAGAGCCGTGTAAAGCAGCACGTAACTGCAGAGACCGAGCAGGGAAAGCGCCGCTGCCAAGCAGTTGACACCGCTGATCAACAGCATCGAAGCCGCAAGGGTGCAGGCGATCGCACCGAGAAAAGCGCTGGTCGGAGTCAGACGTCCGGAGGGAAGAGCCCGACCACTGGTGCGGAGCATCCGTCCATCCAGATCCTGCTCCCAGAGACAATTGAGGACACCAGCTGCCGCTGAAGCCAACGCGCCCCCTCCAAGCGTGCAGACGAGACGCGGTGACGCCAGCGGCCAACCATCACTCAGGGCCATGCCACCGACTGTGGTGGCTAAGAGCAATGGAATCAATCGAGGTTTGGCCACCTCAAGCCAGGCGGGAAGCTTGATCCGTTTGCGGGAGGGAACGACCTGCTCACGGGTGGGCAGAGCGGAAATAGTGGAATCAGCCATGGCAAGTTTCCAGGGCGGTGTCGTCAACGACGACGGAACAAGGGAAGGGAAGGGGCGAGCTCGGCCTGCGCACGGTCAGGGCTGCCAGAACAGCGACCAGCAGAGCGGCCACCAGTTGATGGGTGATGGTGACCAGCGGCTGCTGGAGCCCCAGACGAAGGGTGGTGACCCCCAGAAGCGCCTGGGCAGCAACCAACAGAAGGGAAGACAACAACCAGGGCCATTGACGACGGCTCCACCCGCCTGCGAGCAGAGCCACCAACACGAAGAGCAGCACCAACCCGGCCGCCGGCATCGCCCCGAAGCGATGCAGGGAAACAGAGCGGCAGGCCTCTCCACCCGCCAAACAGCGCTGCGCAGCCCAGGACGTGGCCATTTGCGCACCCAAGAGGCACTGAGCGATCACAGCGGCCAACGCCAAGCCCGACAGGGGACGCCACCAGAACGGTGGACGACCAACTGCCGGGTCAAGCAGCCTCTGGGTCACCGCACTGAGCAGTGCCACAAGGGCCAGGGCAACAGTGAGATGGGCCGTCACCACCTGCGAAGGAAGCAACTGAAGCACCGTGAGCGCGCCAAGACCTCCCTGCAGCGCGACCATCAACACGAGAAGGACGGAGACCCAGGGAAACCACCGGGGGAGGCGACGACGCAGAGCTGTTGCTGCAATGGCCATCACCAGCAACGCGACGCCGACGACAAAGGCATCAAGCCGATGAAACCATTCCAGAAACACCTGGAGATTCATCTGTCGTCCTGGCAGAAGGGTCCCGAAGCAGAGGGGCCAGTCCGGACAGGCAAGCCCTGCCTCCATCACCCGGGTTGCTCCACCAATCACCACCAAAGCGATGACAGCGACAACGAGATGCGAAGTAACGCCACCCAAACGTCGATAAATCGGAGGGATGGAGGGAGTCATCAACTACTAAGCCTCCGAACAAAGCCTGAAAGGGCGTAATTCGGACAGTAGCGATCACATTCAGTCCGTCACGTTGTGTGGACGACTGCAACGACTTCCATCTCGAACGATGCACTTTTCCTGACAGGGAAACGCCCTTAAGAAACAATCCATGGAGCAATGGGATGCACTCCATAGCCTGACAAGAGCCTGGGGCTTACTCAATGCAGATCCCATCAGCCATCGTCACTCTGATCCTAGGAATGGTCCTGGTTCTGGGCGGACTTTGGATCGGGCAGACCATCAACCTTCTACCGGTTGGAGCCAGTGCAAACGCTCCGATTTACGACGAACTTTTTCAGGTTCTGTTCACAATTGGCGCGATTCTTTTCATCGGCATCGTCGGATTATTGGTTTTCAGCCTGATTCGATTTCGTCGCCGTAATGATCAACTCGGTGATGGCATCGCGATCGAAGGAAATCTTCCACTGGAAATCTTCTGGACAGCCGTTCCCGCAGTAGTGATTCTCTTTGTGGGTTTATACAGCTACGACATTTACGACCGAATGGGTGGAATGGTGCCCCTCGGCCATGAAGGCATGGCCCATCACGCCATGGCCGACAACGGAGACGAGCGAATCTGGGGGGGGCTCAGCTCCAAGGCCGTCGATGGTGAGGCCATGCCACTTCCAGTGGAAGTGACTGCCATGCAATTTGCCTTTCTCTTCCACTACCCGGAAGGAGACATCACGGCTGGAGAGTTGCATGTTCCCGCCAACCGTCCTGTGACGTTACGAATGGAGGCGAAGGATGTGATCCACGCTTTCTGGGTTCCTGAATTCCGGATCAAACAGGATGTGATTCCAGGACAGCCGACACAGCTCAGCTTCACCGCCACACGTCCTGGCAGTTATCCCATTGTTTGCGCAGAACTTTGCGGTCCTTACCACGGAGGAATGCGCTCCACGGTTGTTGTCGATGAACCTGAGGTCTGGGAGGCCTGGTTCAGCAGCAACGCCAAATCCGACGACTCCACCACCACCTGAAACGATGACGGTCGCCACACCCCCCGAAATCCAGAGCGCAGTCCCCCGTCTTCAACCAAGCGGCTGGATTCGCTATTTCAGTTTCAGTGTTGATCACAAAGTGATCGGTCTGCAATACCTCGTCTGCGGTTTTGCCTTTTATCTGGTTGGCGGCGCACTCGCCGGAGCCATTCGAACTGAGCTGGCCAGCCCGGTTTCAGACTTCATGGCCAGGGATGTATACAACCAGGTGCTCACTCTGCACGGCACGGTGATGATCTTTTTATGGATCGTTCCTGTGGTGAACGGAGCCTTTGGGAACTACCTGATTCCCTTTTATGTGGGGGCGCGTGACATGGCCTTCCCGAGGCTCAACGCGGTTGCGTTCTGGCTCATCCCCCCAGCTGGGCTCATGCTGATCTCGAGCTATTTCCTCACCGGGGCTGCACAGTCAGGCTGGACGGCCTATCCCCCTCTGAGCATCACGACCCCTGCCGCAGGCCAGGTTATCTGGATACTGAGTGTTCTGCTTCTTGGAGGAAGTTCAATTTTTGGGGGCATCAATTTCATTGCCACGATCCTCAAATTGAGGCGACCCGGCCTGAAGTTGATGCAACTGCCGATGTATTGCTGGGCAATGCTTGGCACCAGCATCCTCGTGGTTTTATCGACACCTGTACTTGCTGGAACCCTCGTACTTCTCAGCTTTGATATTGTTGCCCACACTGGATTTTTTAATCCAGGACTCGGCGGAAATGTCGTTGTTTATCAACACCTTTTCTGGTTTTATTCTCATCCAGCTGTGTACATCATGGTGCTGCCAGCCTTCGGCCTGGTAAGCGAGATTCTCCCCGTGCACGCTCGCAAACCATTGTTCGGTTACGTCACCATGGTGTACTCGATCATGGCAATCGTTGGGCTGGGATTGATTGTTTGGGCGCACCATATGTTCACCAGCGGAACACCACCCTGGATGCGACTGTTCTTCACCATCGCCACAGCATTCATCGCCGTTCCTACGGGCATCAAATTCTTCAACTGGCTTGCCACGATTTGGGGAGGGCGCATCAATCTCAACAGCGCCATGCTGTTCTCCTGCGGATTCATCGTGAATTTCGTTCTGGGTGGCATCACAGGAGTTGCACTGGCCCAGGTGCCATTCGACATCCATGTGCATGACACCTACTTCGTCGTTGCCCACTTCCACTACATCGTCTTCGGTGGCTCGGTGTTCGTGGTCTTCGCCTCTGTTTATCACTGGTATCCAAAGTTCACGGGCCGGATGCTGCATGAAGGGCTCGGACGTTTGCACTGTGCTCTGACTTTCATCGGCTTCAACCTTTGCTTCGGGCCTCAGCACTGGCTCGGACTCAACGGCATGCCACGACGGGTGGCGGAATACGACCCCCAGTTCACCCTGATCAATCAGATCAGTTCCGTCGGCGCCCTGCTGATGGCCGTGAGCACCCTGCCTTTTCTCTGGAATGTGGTCCAGAGCGCAATCTCCGGTCCGCTTGCGGGAGACAACCCATGGAATGCCCTGACCCCGGAATGGCTAACAACATCTCCTCCACCGGTTGAGAACTGGGTGGGTGAAGCACCGCTTGTGGAAGAGCCCTACGGCTACGGCGTCCCAATCGACCAACTCGACCTGGCCGCCACAAGCGGCCGTGATCTCTGGAGCAGTGGCAAATGACGAGCACCATTTCTCAGGCGAGCGACGAAGCAAGCAGCGAAGTAAGCAGCGATCATGGCCATGAGGAACATGGCGACTTCCGCATGTTCGGCCTGGCGACCTTCCTGGTGGCCGATGCCATGACCTTTGCAGGGTTCTTCGCGGCATATCTGACGTTCAAGGCGGTGAACCCACTGCCCGAAGGAGCCATTTTTGAACTTGAACTACCCCTCCCGATCCTGAACACTGTTCTGCTGCTAGTGAGCAGCGCCACCTTTCACAAGGCGGGGCAAGCCATCCGCCAGGGCGACAACGGACGATGCCGTCGCTGGTTGTTGATCAGTGCGGGACTTGGGATCGCATTTCTGGCCAGCCAGATGGTGGAGTACTTCACGCTGCCGTTCGGACTCGCCGACAACCTCTACGCCAGTACCTTTTATGCAGCAACCGGCTTCCACGGACTGCATGTGACCCTCGGTGCACTGATGATTCTCATCGTGTGGTGGCAGGCCAGACCGGAGGGAGGCCGAATCACGGCGGAAGACCATTTCCCCTTGGAAGCCGCAGAGCTCTACTGGCACTTTGTTGACGGAATCTGGGTGGTGCTTTTCGTCATTCTCTATCTGCTCTGATCCCTTGCCAGAGCAGACATGCAAGGCCACAATTCTGTTGAATTAATTCCACAAATGCTCGTCGGCAAAGAACTGCTTGACAAGGCGAGATCCCTGAGCAATCGCCCCGAGGACGACATCGCCCGTGGCTGTGGCTATGTCGGACCCAGCGGACGACTCCTCAAAAAAAGCTTCTACAGAGCGTTGGTGGAAGCCAAAGCCGAAGCTCAGGGTTGGCAGCTTCCCCGCCCGACCACCCGAAGCAGCACGGCCGGGGAAACCCGGGGCCGTCAGGCAGATTTCCGCACCAGGGTTCACGGCAACGGCAACCTCTTGATCGGGCATGCCTACACCCGCAGGCTTGGGCTTGAGCCGGGACAGGAATTCCGGATCGAGCTGCATCAGGAGTCCGGTTCCATCTGGTTGCATCAGCTCGGCGAAGACCAAACGGACCAGGATCAGATCCAACCGTGCTCTGAGAGCCACTCGGACGAGATGCCTGCCGATGCCTGATTCGTCTGTGAATCAGCCACCAGAAGACGCTCGGCGTAGCGGGCCAGCTGATCCGCTTCCAGATTCACCGCATCACCAACCGCCCGCCCCTGGAGGCTCGTAACGCTCCATGTGTGAGGAATCACAGCGAGCCGAAATTCAGATCCGTCGGGCGAACAGTCAGCAACGGTGAGACTGATTCCATCCACGGCAACACTGGCCTTTTCGCAGACATAGCGCCCAAAGCGGGGATCTGCCCAGCGCAACGTCAGCATCCAGGACTGCGGCAGCTCCTCGATCGCCTGAACATGTCCAACGGCATCGATGTGACCGCTGACCAGATGACCTCCAAGACGATCGCTGAGTCGCAGAGCCGGCTCAAGATTGACGGCCGCCCCACGTTCGGACTTACGTCCCAGGGTGGTGCGGCCAAGCGTTTCTTCACTCACATCGGCACGAAAACCTTCACCAACACAATCAGCAACGGTGAGGCAGACACCATCAACCGCCACGCTGTCCCCAAGAGACAGCGGCCCAAAAGGTGCACAACCCTCTACAACCACCCCGGAACCGCGCCGCTGTATCCAACCCACCGCCTGCACCAGCCCTGTGAACATGGCGGTTTCTCCGGCCGTTTCTCTGTAGCCATAATCGGACAAAGGGCTGCACCGCCATGGTGGAAATGAGCGTTGCCGGTATCGCCCTCGATGCAGCTAGCCGAACCCCAATCGTTCTGCTGAGAGACCCCAGCGGTCGTCGCCAGGTGCCGATCTGGATTGATCAGGCCCAGGCCCACAACATCATGGCGGGATTGCAAAGCAGCGAATCACCCCGGCCGCTCAGCCACGACCTGATGGCTGCACTGCTGCTGGTGGGGGAACTGACCCTGCAACGAGTGATCATCCATGCGATTGAGGACGACACATTCCGTGCCGTGCTGAAACTGAGCCGCGATGCTTCCCCGGACGAGGAGGACACAACTGTGGAAGAAGACATCGACGTGGATGCCCGCCCCAGCGACGCCATCGCGCTTGCAGTCCGCACCGGGAGCGGGATCTGGATGTTGGAAGAGGTTGTAGCGGAAGCCTCCATTGCTGTTGATGCCGAAGCGGATGCCAGGGATCAGAGCGACTTCAACCGTTTTGTGGACGAGCTGAGCCCGGCTGCCCTGGTTCGACACCTCAGAGGTCGTGATCCAGACCCAGAGGGCCCGAAAGTCGACAACGACGACGGGTGAGACGACCCTTCGGACGAGGAAAAGCCATCAGCTTGTTCAGCTTGGGCACCATGCGTGCCCTCGGCTCAGCGGATCAGATGGCCGAGGTCCTCGAAGCCGCTGTTCAGGCAGGGATCAATCATCTGGAGACAGCACCGGCATACGGACCTGCGGAGGATTTTCTGGGCCGGGCTCTTCAGGGCACCAGACATCGGCCGGAAGGGGATTGGGTGATCACCAGCAAGCTCCTGCCGGGTGTTTCCCTGGCACAAGGACAACGTCAACTCCGGGGAATTCTGGAGCGGCTGCAGTGTCAGCGGCTGGACAATCTTGCCGTTCATGGCCTCAACAGGCCGGAGCATCTGCACTGGGCTCAGGAAGGGGAAGGTCGGGCTCTTCTGGAGTGGGCAATGGAGTCAGAACTGGTCGATCAGGTCGGCTTCAGCAGCCATGGCAGTCAGCAGCTGATTGCAGCCGCTCTTGATGTTGAGCTGTTCACCTTCTGCAGCCTGCATCTGCACCTGCTGGATCCACAACGACTTCCCTTGGCCAGGCAGGCTCTCGATCGCGGGATGGGGGTGCTGGCCATCTCACCAGCTGACAAGGGAGGCAGGCTGCAAGCACCCAGCGCACAGCTGATCGACGACTGCACGCCGATTGCACCATTGGAACTGGCCTATCGCTATCTGTTGTCCCATGGAGTTTCAAGCCTCACCGTTGGAGCAGCTCAGGCCTCTGATCTCCACCTGGCCAGCCAATTAGCCCACCGCAGTGAACCGCTCAGCTCTCAGGAGCAGCAGTGCATCCAAACCCTTGAGCAACAGCGTGGTCATCGGCTAGGAGCCGAACTATGTGGTCAATGCCGGGCCTGCCTCCCCTGTCCGAGTGAGGTGCCGATTCCTGAGCTGCTGCGCCTGCGCAACCTGGTGCTGGGCCACGATCTGCTCGAATTCAGCCAAGAGCGCTACAACCTGATCGGCCGGGCTGGCCACTGGTGGGAAGAACATGACGCAAGCGCCTGTGATGCCTGCGGGGACTGCCTTCCCCGATGCCCACACCATCTGCCGATCCCACAGCTGCTCGCCGACACCCACATCCGTTTGAAAGCATCACCCAGACGGCGGCTATGGAGTTGACGCTTGCCAGCGCTCGGCCTGGACTTTCTGATCGTTCTCATCCAGCGGAGCCAATGACCAGCAGTTGTCCCAAGTCGCATCCGGTGGGTACACCAGGTCACGCCAGGGCTTCGGCAACGAATCACGATCGGCAGTCAGAGCAACTGGAGATCGCCAGCCATCCCGCAGCAAGGTGAGGCTCAATGGTTGCCGCCAAGCCATTTGAACCCAGGCTGCTGGGAGAGGATCCCTTGTCGCAGCCGGACGCACCAACACGGTCCAGTGAAGGGGGGCACCGGCACCGGGCAGCACGGCCATGAGGCGTGGATCCTGGCGGAGCAACGGCAGGCAGCGCTGCAGCGGCAGCACAACCACCCGCGCCTTCCCCTTCAGCAGCCAGCTGGTGGCCTGCCGGTCATCCATTGTGAGCAGCTGCAAACGGAGGCGATCAAGAACCGCGTCTCCACCGATTCGATCCGCCAGATCCATGACAAAGCGAGGACTCGCCGGCAACACCACCCTTCCCTGCAGAGCGGGATCCAGCAACACATTCCAGTCCTCACGGGCCGCTTTGGCCCAGGAGGAACCATCGCGAAACAACATCACCCAGGGACTCACGCCCACTGGTAAGACCCGGGCGGCCTGCTCAGGCCCGAGCTGGGTCAGGAATCGCTGCGCCTGAACATCCATCTGCTGGTGTAATTCGGGCGCATCCAGATTCCGCAACCGAGAAGGTGACACGGTCGACAGCCAGCCATCACCCATGGCAACCAGATCAACCGGCTCAGCACTCTCTGCTGGCCAGAACCCGGTGCCTTGATTGAGCGTCGACTTCCAGGCTGATGGCAGTTGCTTCAACCAGGCCTTGGGAAGAGTGCCTTTGGCGGAGAGAAGCTTCGATGGGCGAAACCCGGAACGACAGCCGGACAACAGGGTCAGGCAGGTTCCCGCACCCAGCTGCAGCAGATGCCGCCGGCTCAGGGAA
>CAJWZN010000032.1 GCA_913050105.1 uncultured Synechococcus sp. | reverse complement strand
GGACGGCTGCTGGTCATCAGTCCGGCTGGACTTCCCAGCGGAACGATTGACCGGATGGATCTTGGCGAAGCTGTTCTGAAACGATTGGGAGTGCGGCTTCCGGCCCCGATCCTCGAAGAGGCTCGCAAGCACAACAGCTATCCCCTGGGATTGGTGATGCTCCCTCAGATCGTGGGAACAATGGATGTCAGCTCCGGCACATCAGCTAGTGATGCCCCCAGCGCCTGACGTTCCCCTTGCGTGAGTGATTGCTCTCGCCAGCTCAGGCTTGGCCAGCTTTCCTTGAATGCTTCCAGAAGTGTGATTTCCAGCTTGAGAGGCTCTAGTTCTGCCGGCGGTGGAGCAGCTGATCCAAATAGCTTTTGCCATAAAGCCTGTGGAGGATTCAGCAGGATTTCGCCGTGTTGCAAAAGCCGACCGTGGAGCCAGCGTTGCGCACTGCCGACGCGTTTGATGCCTTGGTTGTCGACAAGGTCGGCAGCTGTGCAGCGGGAGAAGCAGTTCGCCTCGTTCAGTACAGAGGGTTCATCGCCGAAGTGCAGGGGCATCCCAAGGGCCGAAAATCCGTTGATGAGCCACTGGCAGGCCTGCCGGTAGGCCTCCCGTCGTTGTCGCGGTGCTGACGGCCAGATGAGGGCATAGGTCAATCCACCGGCATGCAGCACAGCCTGGCCACCGCTGGGTCGTCGGACCAGACCGATCTGGTTGCTCTGTGCGAGATCGGTCCAGTGTTCGGGCCAGTTCCTCTGATGTCGCCCCAGCGACAGCCAGGGACCATCCCAGCGGTAGAAGCGCAGAACAGGGGTCTGAATCGCTTGCTCCAGCAGAAGCCGGTCCAGCACCATCTGGGTGTGCCCATCGCTTGTGAAACTTGGTATGAGACGTCCCCAGGTTGAGGTGGTCGGCATGCTGGTGTTCCTGCGCGAGTGGTTGCGGTGCTGCCCTGGTGGGATTTTCCTCTTCTGATCGGACTCGGTTTGCTTGCCGGTGGACTCGCGGGTCTTCTGGGAATCGGTGGCGGTCTGATTTTCGCGCCCCTGCTGCTCTGGCTGAATCTGCCGCCCCATCAAGCCCTGGCCACCAGCAGCTTCGCCATCGTTCCCACGGCTCTTGCCGGTCTTGTGGCACATCTGCGCAGCGGTTCGCTGTCGTTGCGATCCAGCCTGGTCATCGGTGTGGCCGCGTTTGGCTCGGCCCTGCTGTTCGGCGGTCTTGCTGGACTGGTCTCCGGTTGGATTCTGCTGGCCATGCAAACGTTGATTTACGTGGTGTTGGCGTTTGTTGTTCGCGATCGGTCCGCCTCAGAGGAGTCTGCTGAGCAGGGTGAAGAGCAGGCCTTGGGCTGGCTGGGGGGTGTGGGTTGTATCGCTGGATGGACGGCGGGCATGCTCGGTCTTGGCGGTGGATTGGTGATGGTGCCGCTGATGAGCGGACCTCTCGGTTTGTCGATCCATCGCGCTGTTCGCCTGAGCACCGTGGCAGTGTTCTGCTCCGCCACCGCCGCGTCCCTTCAGTTCCTGCATGAAAGCCGCGGAGTTCCCTGGATGGGATTACTGCTTGGTGGGGTGGCTGCGATAGCGGCTCAGACGACGGCCAGTCGACTGGATCAATTCGATGCCACGCTGCTGGTGCGTCTTCTGAGAGGGTTAGCCGTTGTTCTGGCGATCGACAGCTGCCGCCGCGCCCTCCATCTGCTGATGGCCTGAAGGATCAATTCAACAGGTTCCAGAAGTTTTCATCCAGTTCGTAGCCCAGGGCGGCCGCCATCTGAGAGAGGTTGCCCCGCATGGATCGTCCCAGGGTGGAACTGCAGAGATCGTCAAGTTGCATCATCCGGTGGGTGATCCACAACTCCAGGGCCTGCGGTTCGAAACGCAAACCCTCACTGCGGCTGAAGCTGTGGGGAACCACCATGGCCACATGGCGGATCAGGCTGCCCCGGTCACGTTCAAGCAACAGCGGCAACCACGGAAAGCGGGCATCGGCCCGCAGGGCCCAGAGGCGTGGTTCCGGGCATTCCGCCAGCTCTCTTGGATCCGTGGCTTCTCTGGGCCAGTCGAAGTTCAGCTCGAGAACCGGCCCTCGCTCCAGCAGTTCCGCCAGGGGACGACTGCTCCAGACCTGCAGGGGAGAGAGGTCGAGACGCCGGATCATCGCGGCATTGATCTGGACCGGTTCCATCGGTTGGTGTGACAGGCCTTTGCGAATGATGGCCTGTAGCCATCTTTATGGAGAAGAATGGAACCGATTGGTTCTTTGGCTTCATGAGCACTGCCCTGACCACGCCCGAAATCTTCATTGCCCTCGTGGTGGCGGCCCATGCCGCTGTTCTGGCTCTGCGTCTTTCGATCAGTCTTTACGAGGCTTGATTGCAATTGGCGGTGAACGAAGGCTTGGCAGCGGCAGTTCGCTGCGTTACAAGCGGACATCTGATCCCTCGCGGTGACGGCGTCTTCAGCTCGTTCCTTCCATCCACGTGAATCACGGCAGGAGACGAGCCCGTCGCCTCAATCGGTCGAGTCCGTCACTGCGGTCGACCGTGCTGCATTGATTCAGCGTCAGTTTGATCGTCAGGAACTTCACTGCAGCCTGATTGCTTTGGGAGCGAAGGTTGGTCTCATCCTGCTCGGATGCGTCAGCGTTGCTCGTTTGTCGGTGGCATATCAGGAGAGGCTTGAACGGCACGGTGAGATCGCTGCTGTTGTGGCAGTGGAATCCGCAAAGCTCGAATCGCTTCAGTCGGGCTTTGATCGCCTGTTCACCCTCGGAGGTGAAAAGCGATTGCTCGAAAACCAGGATCAATGGATCGCTCCCAACCGTCTTCGTGTTGTTTGGCGTTGAGATTCATCAATGCGTTCCAATGAACGCAGCCTTGAGAACGGCAGACTGAAATCTTGCTTTATCCCGTTTGATGACTGGTAATCCCGGCACTGTTCTGATTACTGGCACCACATCGGGGGTTGGTCTCAATGCAACCAAGACGCTTGTGAATCGCGGCTGGACTGTGATTACTGCCAATCGCAGTCCCCAGAGGGCGGCAGCCGCGGCAGATGAGCTGGATCTGCCCAAGCAGCGCCTCAAGCACGTCCTGATGGATCTTGGCGATCTGAACAGCATTCGGAATGCCGTTGCTGCGCTCCCCGATCACCTCGATGTCTGCGTCTGCAATGCCGCTGTCTACAAGCCAAAACTGAAATCCCCGGAGCGTTCTCCTCAGGGATTCGAAATCTCCATGGCCACAAACCACCTCGGCCATTTCCTTCTGGTGCATTTGCTGCTTGAGCGTCTCAAGGCCTCCAGCCATCCCTCGAAGCGTGTGGTGATTCTCGGTACCGTCACCGCCAATTCCAAGGAGCTGGGGGGCAGGATTCCGATACCTGCTCCAGCGGATCTGGGGAATCTCGCCGGTTTCGAGGCGGGGTTCAAGGCACCGGTGACGATGGCCAATGGAAAGGCGTTCAAGCCCGGAAAGGCGTACAAAGACAGCAAGCTCTGCAACATGATCACCACCCAGGAGCTTCACCGTCGTCTGCACGCTGAGACGGGAATCACCTTCAGTTCGCTTTATCCGGGATGTGTGGCGGACACGCCTCTGTTTCGCAATACGCCGAGAGTGTTCCGGAAGATCTTCCCCTGGTTCCAGAAGAACATCACCGGAGGCTATGTCTCGCAGGCGATGGCAGGTGAACGGGTCGCCGATGTTGTGGCCAACCCGGAGTTTGCTCAATCAGGCGTTCACTGGAGCTGGGGAAACCGCCAGAAAAAAAATGGGCAGCAGTTCAGTCAGGAGCTGTCTGAACAAGCCACCGATCCAATCACTGCCCGTCTGGTCTGGGAACTGTCGATGCAGCTGGTGGGGATCTGATTCAGTCGAACCCCAGGAGGTCGAAGATCTCTCGATCCTTCAGTGAAACGGCTTCCAGGGGTTCCACTTTGTCCAACATGTTTTGGGCTAAACGCAGGTATTCGCTGCGCACGGCCTGAACAGCTTCATCGTCATCATCCATTTCGAAGATGGTGCACTTTTTCAGCCGTGATCGACGAATGGCATCAACATCTTTGAAGTGGGCCATGGTCCGTAGACCGGTTCGAGCGTTGAATTTATCGATCTGATCGGTGTCGGCAGATCGATTGGCTACGACGCCGCCAAGGCGAACTTTGTAGTTTTTGGCTTTGGCCTGGATCGCCTGAACGATTCGATTCATCGCAAAAATCGAATCGAAGTCGTTGGCGGTCACGATCAGGCAATAGTTGGCGTGTTGGAGGGGCGCTGCGAAGCCTCCGCACACCACATCCCCCAGAACGTCAAAGATCACCACGTCGGTGTCCTCAAGGAGGTGGTGTTCTTTCAGCAGCTTCACGGTCTGCCCTGTCACATAGCCGCCACAGCCTGTGCCTGCTGGAGGCCCACCGCTTTCCACGCATTTCACACCGTTGTAGCCAGTGAAGACGAAATCGTCCGGGCGGAGCTCTTCGCTGTGAAAATCAACCTCCTCCAGGATGTCGATCACGGTTGGCACCATCGTGTGGGTGAGTGTGAAGGTGCTGTCGTGCTTCGGGTCGCAGCCGATCTGCAGGACACGCTTTCCCAATTTTGAAAAAGCGGCTGAAAGGTTTGATGAGGTGGTGGATTTACCGATGCCGCCTTTGCCATAGACAGCGATTACAAGGGTTTCCTCCTCGATATTCATGGCGAGGTCCTGATGGACCTGCACGCTGCCTTCGCCATCTGTCGGCCGGGTCAGAGTCGTGGTCATGCCGTGACGTTCATGGGGAAGTTGTTTTCATTCAACAGCAGCCGATGTTCAAGGAGCAGATTTCACCGGGAATCAATAGATCTGCTCCCGCTGACATCAGCCAGGCCGCACATTTCTTCGCATTAATTAAAAATAATTGAGTGCAAATGCTCATGCTTTGTAGTGGGCTTTTGCGTCATACAGCGTTTCGCTGCTGATCTCTCGGCAGCCCACTTGTCTGGCGTACGCCTCGGCATTTCGCCGCACCTTCCCTCTCACGAAGAAGGGAATCTTGTTCAGCTCCGCTTCACCGTCTGCGGTCCAGATCAGATCCGACTCGCTGGGCGTGGTTTCGGGTGCTCTGGCCTGGTCTGATCCCATGCCGGTTCCGCCGGCTTGACCCAGATGGCTCTGATGCCCATCCACAAACTCGAAGTCGTGGCGGAACATGCCGATCAGGTGCTCCTCCAGCCCCATCATCAGTGGGTGCACCCAGGAGTCGAAGATCACATTGGCTCCCTCCCAGCCCATCTGTGGGCTTGTGCGCGCTGGAACGTCCTGAACATGCATCGGTGTGCTGATCACGGCGCAGGGAACGCCAAGGCGTTTGGCGCTGTGGCGCTCCATCTGAGTGCCCAGAACCAGTTCAGGCGATGCGTCAGCCATGGCGGCCTCAACGGCCAGATAGTCGTCGCTGATCAGCGCTTCAATCCCAAGCTCCCGTGCGGCTGCTCGCACCGGTCGCGCCATTTCCCTGCTGTAGGTGCCGAGTCCCACCACGGTGAATCCAAGTTCTTCATTGCAGATGCGGGCTGCTGCAATCGCGTGGGTGCCATCGCCGAAAATGAACACCCGCTTGCCGGTGAGATAGGTGGAGTCAACCGATTCCGAGTACCAGGGAAGTCGGGAACGGCGATAGCCCTCCTCTGGAGCTGGGGGTGTCATACCCAGGAGTCCGTGCAGCTCGACAAGGAAGTCGTGGGTGGCACCGACCCCAATGGGCACTGTGCGGGTGAAGGGCATTCCGAAGGTCCGTTCCAGCCAGCTGCAGCCGGATTCCGCGACTTCGGGATACAGGCAGACATTCAGGTCCGCCTGCGGGAGACGGCGGATGTCGCCGACGCCCGCCCCAAGGGGAGCGACGACGCCAACGTCAATGCCATGCATGGTGAGCAGTTTTTGTACTTCCAGCACGTCATCGCGGCAGCGGAAGCCAAGCAGGGAGGGCCCGAGCAGGTTCACGCGGGGCCGGCGCCCCTGGGTCTGCCAGGCAGTCGGATCATGGCTTGCTTGCTCGGGGGCCTGATTGCGCAGCAGCCCACGCAGCACTTGATAGAACGTTTCTGACGCTCCCCAGTTCTCCTTTTTGCTGTAGGCCGGAAGCTCAAGGCTCACCACGGGGATCGGAAGATCCATCCCCTGGGCCAGAGCTCCAGGCTGGTCCTGGATCAGTTCCGCAGTGCAGCTTTCTCCCACCAGCAGCGCTTCTGGCTGAAACCGTTCCACCGCTTCGCGCACATGACGTTTGACCAGTTCGGCGGTGTCGCCTCCCAGGTCACGCGCCTGAAATGTGGTGTAAGTGACTGGAGGGCGCTTGCCGCGCCGCTCGATCATCGTGAAGAGCAGATCGGCGTAGGTGTCTCCCTGGGGAGCATGCAGCACGTAGTGAACCCCCTCCATCGATGCGGCGATCCGCATGGCGCCGACGTGGGGAGGGCCTTCGTAGGTCCAGAGGGTTAGCTCCATCGGATCAGGTGTGGATGGGGTGTTCGGAGCCCGCTGGGTGCAGGGCCGGTTGAATCAATCGGCGGCGTCGAAGCGGTCTGGAAAACAGTTCCGCCAGATCCCCTGCCTGGTCGATGCCATGGATGGGGCTGAAGACCAGCTCGATCGACCACTTGGTCGTGATGCCTTCCGCTTCCAGGGGATTGGCCAGTCCCATGCCGCAAACAACCAGGTCCGGCTGGCTGCTGCGCACGCGGTCGAGCTGTTGCTCCACGTGCTGCCCTTCCATCACGGCCGTGCCCGCTGGCAGGAGGGCCAGTTCCTCACTCATCTGCTCCTTGTTCAGGTAGGGCGTGCCCACCTCCACCAGCTCCATGCCGCACTCCCGCTGAAGAAAGCGCGCCAGGGGAAGTTCGAGCTGGGACTCCGGCAACAAAAAGATGCGTTTGCCCGCCAAAACCTCGCGGTGGGGTTCCAGAGCCTTGAAGGCGCGTTCCATCAAGGGAGCCAGCACATCTGCCACGGTTTCAGATGGCACCTGGAAATCTTCTGCGGCAGCGGCCATCCAGGCTCGACTCCCCTCAGCACCCAGTGGGAACGGTGCCTTGAGGATTTTCGCGCCTCGATTTTTCAGCAGGCGGGCGGTTTCGGTGAGATAGGGCTGCGTCAGCAGAACAGTGGTGCCGGGCCCCAGGGCTGGCAAGTCCGTGGATTGACGCGGCGGAAAGCTGCGCACGGTCTTGATTCCGAGCCTGTGGAACAGGTGAATCAGGCGATCCTCGACGGCATCGGCGAGGGTCCCGACCAGCAGCAGCTGGCGTTCGTCGCTTGAGGGCAACATGGGCACCAGGGCTGCCAGTGCTCCGTCTTCCCCCTGCGTGAAGGTTGTTTCGATGCCGCTGCCCGAATAATTCACCACGCGCACCTGACCCAGCAACTCCTCGTTGAGGCGCTCAGCCGCGCGGGCCAGATCCAGTTTGATCACCTCGCTGGGGCAGGAGCCCACCAGAAAAAGGGTTTTGATCTCGGGCCGCCGTTGCAGCAGTTCGCGGGCAACGCGGTCGAGTTCCTCCTGTGCGTCGGCCAGACCGGCGAGATCCCGCTCGTTGAGAATTGCAGTGCCGAAGCGAGGCTCGGCGAAAATCATCACGCCCGCAGCGCTCTGGATCAGATGGGCGCAGGTGCGGGAGCCAACAACAAGAAAAAAGGCATCCGGCATGCGGCGATGCAGCCAAACGATCGAGGTGAGACCGCAGAACACCTCTCGAGGTCCCGATTCCTTCAGAAGGGTGGGCCCGACCATCAACGCTCCGGGAGAAGATCAGGCCTAACCGTGCACAAAAATCAGCCTTGATCATTTGATACGACTGAAACTCTTTGGGATCAGCTGTTACGAAGTGACGTCAGAGGCGTCGACGGAACCCGTCATACCGATCGTTGTCATCACTTTTGTTCAGGCGCCAGACATTGCGGCTGACGCGGCGGGCCACCAAGCCACCTCGTTCCACTTTTTCCGTTCCCGGCCGTGCTCCCAGCAGCAGGCTCACTTCCGCTGTGGTCAGCGGCGCTCCGGTTTCGATCGCCAGAGAGGTGAGTTCCAATCGCTGACGCAGATGGCGCAGGCGCTCGGCATCGGCGTTCCCCGGGCTTTCCAGCCAGGGCAGATCCAGATGGCCATCCTGAGCCAGGCGCTGCATCAGCCCGAAGCTGACCATTCCCAGGGCCTGATCTGCATTGAGATCGATCGCCTCTACAGCGGATTGATCAGGGATCGCCATGGCCCATCGGTGCGGTTGTGCGGACGGTATCGGCTGCTCTGAGAGACGCAAGACCACAGCCGAGAACTGGTCATTGGTCCGTTGAGCGAGAAATCGTCCGGTACACTCCCGCCCATGACTCGTTTTGCCGGCCCCGAAGCTCAGGAGCGGCGACGCGGCCGAAGAGCTCTCGTCACCGGCACTGAAGTGACCCCCCAGCTGGGGGGTGCCAGTTGTGTGGTCACCACCGACTCCGAATCCCCCAGGCTGCAGCGGCAGAACAGTCATGTTCAATCGATTGAACTGAGAACTCACGTTTTCATCGACTCGCTCCAGCCGCAGTTGGCTGCGTACATGGGAACGGTGAGCCAGGGGTTTCTGCCCATACCCGGTGATGCCTGCCTCTGGATGGAGGTTTCGCCAGGTATGGCTGTTCACCGCGTCACCGACATTGCTCTGAAGGCCAGCAACGTTCGTCTCGGCCAGATGGTGGTGGAGCGGGCCTTCGGCTCGATGGCTCTCTACCACCGTGACCAGAGCACCGTGCTCCACTCCGGTGATGTGGTGCTGGAGGCCATTGGAAGTTCCATCGACCGGCGCACTCCCGCGGATGTGAGCTGGACGGAAGTCATTCGTGCGATCACTCCCGACCATGCGGTTCTGATCAACCGTCTGAATCGCCGAGGTTCGATGATCGAGGCCGGGATGAGCATGTTCATCCTTGAAACCGAACCGGCCGGTTATGTGCTGATCGCTGCCAATGAAGCCGAAAAATCTTCCAATATCACTCTTGTTGACGTGAAGGCTGTTGGCGCCTTCGGACGCCTCACCCTTGCCGGACGTGAAGGGGATGTTGAAGAGGCCGCGGCTGCCGCGATGCGCGCGATCGACAGGATCAACAGCCGTTCCATGCTGCGCTGATTGTTCAGCTCAAACGAAGATGGCGGCGGAGATCATCGGCAAGGGCACGTGCGGCCTTGCCGCGACTGCCCAGGCGGCTCAATTGCACCGTGTTCATGGCTCCATAGGTGCAACTCGCCTCTCGCACCCAGAGCAGAGATTCGTAGCCACCACCGGCATACTCCGGTGCCATGAGCAGCTCCCCCCAGCAAATCCCCTCTGCGGATGCAACGCATTCGCCCATGGGATTGGAGAGAACCATCGTGCTGCGAAAACAGGCGCTGCGGTAAGGGGTGGTTCCAAGTTCGTCGAGAACACGCTGGATTTTGGCTTGATTGCCGTCCGCGTATCGGGCTGAAAAGAGGCCAGGCGCTCCATTCAAGCCATCCACTTCTAGGCCGGAATCATCAGCCAGAGCCCAGCCGCGGGTGCGAAGGGCTGCCGCTGTCGCCTTCAGTTCGGCGTTTTCGAGATAGGTGGCTCCAGTCTCCTCAACATCCAGATCATCCGGTTGGCGTTGCACTTCAACCTCAAGCGGGCCGAGCATCGCTTCGATCTCAGCAACTTTGATCGGATTGCCTGTGGCGATGGTCAGGAGTTGCCGCAAGGAGCCACCTCGAAGGCTCACCATTGTGGGGGGTGAGTCCTGATGGAAACCAAGCTGATTTTGGGTGGCAGCGGCATGGGTTGAACATTCCACCCCTCGGCAAGGCCTAGGAGCCGCTGCGTTGGACAAGAAAATATGGGTGAAAATGCGTTCTGCAACTGAATGTGGGCATGTGCCCACAGGAACAGCCACAGGAGATCGGAACAGTCACAGACAGGCTGATAAGCGTGGCTTATCAGGTTCACTATGGACAGTGATCCGGGAGTGTGTCCGAATCCCTTGACGGGAAGGGGTCCGGCGGACCAATGTCCCAGGCGAACATTCCACCCCCTTGTACCGGTAGGCAATGGCTAACGAAACCATGGGCATCGCCCTCGGCATGATCGAGACCCGCGGTCTGGTCCCCGCCATCGAGGCAGCTGATGCCATGACCAAGGCTGCTGAAGTGCGCCTGATTGGTCGTGAGTTCGTAGGCGGCGGCTACGTCACCGTTTTGGTGCGTGGCGAGACCGGAGCTGTGAACGCTGCAGTGCGCGCTGGCGCTGATGCTTGCGAGCGCGTTGGAGACGGCCTGGTTGCTGCTCACATCATTGCCCGCCCCCACCGCGAAGTGGAGCCTGCGCTTGGCAATGGCAACTTCCTAGGTCAGAAGGACTGAGATCTTCCGCTGAGCCTCTGATGAGGCACGCGAACGTCTCAACCCCCCTTCACCGACTTAACGGAGATTTCCCATGAGCAAGAAGTACGACGCTGGGGTCAAGGAGTACAGAGACACTTACTGGACTCCTGATTACGTCCCCCTCGACACCGACCTGCTGGCCTGCTTCAAGTGCACCGGCCAGGAAGGTGTTCCCAAGGAAGAGGTTGCCGCTGCTGTGGCTGCTGAATCCTCCACAGGCACCTGGTCCACTGTTTGGTCCGAGCTCCTCACCGACCTCGACTTTTACAAAGGCCGTTGCTACCGCATTGAGGACGTCCCTGGCGACAGAGAAGCCTTCTATGCGTTTATCGCCTACCCCCTCGACTTGTTCGAAGAGGGTTCGATCACGAACGTTCTGACTTCACTGGTCGGCAACGTTTTCGGTTTCAAGGCTCTGCGCCACCTCCGTCTGGAAGACATCCGCTTCCCGATGGCCTTCATCAAGAGCTGCTACGGCCCGCCGAACGGCATTCAGGTCGAGCGCGACCGGATGAACAAGTACGGCCGTCCTCTGCTGGGTTGCACCATCAAGCCGAAACTCGGTTTGAGCGGCAAAAACTATGGCCGTGTTGTCTATGAATGCCTGCGTGGCGGTCTGGACTTCACCAAGGACGACGAAAACATCAACTCCCAGCCGTTCCAGCGTTGGCAGAACCGCTTCGAATTCGTTGCGGAAGCCATCAAGCTGTCCGAGCAGGAGACCGGTGAGCGCAAGGGTCACTACCTGAACGTGACCGCCAACACTCCCGAGGAGATGTATGAGCGCGCCGAGTTCGCCAAGGAACTCGGAATGCCGATCGTCATGCACGACTTCATCACCGGTGGCTTCACAGCCAACACCGGTCTGTCGAAGTGGTGCCGCAAGAACGGCATGCTCCTGCACATCCACCGCGCCATGCACGCGGTGATCGACCGTCACCCCAAGCACGGCATCCACTTCCGCGTTCTCGCCAAGTGTCTGCGTCTTTCCGGTGGTGACCAGCTCCACACCGGCACCGTGGTCGGCAAGCTGGAAGGTGATCGTCAGACCACCCTCGGCTACATCGATCAGCTGCGCGAATCGTTCGTTCCCGAAGATCGCAGCCGCGGCAACTTCTTCGATCAGGACTGGGGATCCATGCCTGGCGTGTTCGCCGTTGCTTCAGGTGGTATCCACGTGTGGCACATGCCTGCACTGGTTGCCATTTTCGGTGACGATTCCGTGCTGCAGTTCGGTGGTGGTACCCACGGTCACCCCTGGGGTTCCGCTGCAGGTGCTGCTGCCAACCGCGTGGCCCTTGAGGCCTGCGTCAAGGCACGCAATGCCGGTCGCGAGATCGAGAAGGAAAGCCGGGACATCCTCATGGAAGCCGGTAAGCACAGCCCTGAGCTGGCGATCGCTCTCGAGACCTGGAA
>CAJWZN010000031.1 GCA_913050105.1 uncultured Synechococcus sp. | reverse complement strand
CCGACGCCGTCCTTCCACAACTTCACCCGGTGATCTCCGGCTCCGAGAGGCCAGATCACCAACCGAGCCCGCGGTGGCACCACCACAGTGCGGCTCGAGAGGCTCATCGGACAGATCGGAGCCACGATGATGGCGTCGATTCCAGGATGCAGGATCGGACCACCGGCCGCCAGGGCATAGCCGGTTGAACCTGTCGGGGTGGACAGGATCAGGCCGTCGCCCCGCACCTGATCGACAACCTCACCATCGATCTCAAGCTCCAGGGTGCAGGTGGGAGAAATCTCATCCCGATAAGCACGCAGATAAATGTCGTTGAGGGCCCAGTGATGCTCCTCATCGTCTTCAAGATCAGGCTGCTGCGCTGACAAAGGAGCCGCAGCGCGCTCTTCGGCACTGCGCCGATCCACCATGGCCTGCAACATCATCCGGCGTTCCATGGCGAACTGATCATCCAGCAAGCGTTGCCAGATCACATCACCACGCAACACGCGACGATCGTGGCTGAGAAAACCCAGGTGACCTCCAACATTGATGCTGAGGAGGGGGATGTCATGCACTGCGAGATGGCGGGCCGCACCGAGGACGGTTCCATCTCCCCCCAAAACAACCGCCAGATCAGGGAGCTGGTCCTGAGTCGCCAGAAGACCGGGAAAGGGATTCACCCGAGCACCTGACATCGCCGTAGTGACGTCGGTGCCGAGATCCCGCAGCTCACGTGCGCATTGCCTGGCCTCACGCTGTGCAGGCTGGCTATCAGCCCGATAGATCACCCAGACCCGATCGAGACGCATGACCGGCGTAAAGAACTACCAGCGGAGCAGATTGAACTGTTCCATATCGACGGTAACTCGATTGCGATAAAGCGACAGCAAAATCGCCAGACCAACAGCAGCCTCAGCAGCAGCAACGGTGATCACAAAAACAGTGAACACCTGACCACGGATCAGATCACCGTCGACATAGGACGAAAAGGACATCAGGTTGATGTTCACGGCATTGAGCATCAGCTCAATGCTCATCAACACTCTCACCGCATTGCGGCTGTTGATCAGCCCCCAGACTCCGATGCAGAACAGCATCGCGGCCAGAAACAGGAACGCCTGAAGTGAGGGAAATCCGGAAAGCAGGTCTGTCATCAATCAGCGCAGATCAGGAGGAGCGACGCTCTAGGAGGAGCGGTGTACGAGCTTTTTCAATCAGAGCCTGATCAGCTGTTTCACCAGTGACCACGTCCTTCGCCAAGACATCTCGGCGGGCGAGCACGATCGCACCGATCATGGCCATCAGCAGCAGAACAGACGCAAGTTCAAACGGCAACAGGTAATCGGTGAACAGATGCTCTCCGATCCGAGCGGTGGCTTCTTCTCCAACGGCTGGCGGGCCTGGCAGATTCCATGGAGTTGTGACAACCACTCGGACCAGCAAGGCAAACAGGCCAAGACAAACTCCACCTGAAACGGCCCGTCGGACGCCGAGGTTGGCGATGGCCTTGAGGTCTTCCCGCTTGTTCACCAGCATGATGGCGAACAGGATCAGAACATTGATTGCACCGACATAGACAAGGATCTGAGCGGCGGCAACGAAACTGGCATTGAGCAGCAGATAGAGGCCTGCCACAGCTGTGAACACACCGCCCAGCAGAAAAGCTGAGTAAACGATGTTGCTGAGGAGTACGACTCCAAGAGCACCAAACACAACAACAGCTGACAGCACCAGGAAACAGATCAGTTCTGTGGTGGTGGCGATGGTCATGCGTCTTCCTCCGGGGTCGACTCGCTGGATTGTCCCGCATCCTCAGAACCTGAAGCTTCCTCAGCAGAAGTGGCCAAGGTTTCGAGCACCTGAGAAGGGAGCTGACCGGCTCGAGGGCGATCGGCAGCAACGGTGTGGGGATCGAATTCGCCAGCAGGCAGGTAAGCCAGCTCGCGCAGGGGCAACACCGCCGGATCAGTGGTCACGCTGGTGGGCAGCCGACCAAGGGCGACGTTGTCGTAGTTGAGGCTGTGTCGATCAAAAGCAGCGAGTTCATACTCCTCTGTCATCGACAGACAATTCGTGGGGCAATACTCCACGCAGTTGCCACAGAAAATGCAGACACCGAAGTCGATGGAGTAATTACGCAACTCCTTCTTCTTCGTGGCCTTGTTCATCACATAATCGACCACCGGGAGGTTGATGGGACACACCCGCACACACACCTCACAGGCAATGCACTTATCAAATTCGTAATGGATTCGTCCCCGGTAACGCTCCGATGGGATCAGCTTTTCGTAGGGGTACTGCACCGTCACCGGACGGCGCTTCATGTGATCGAACGTGACCGAGAAGCCCTGGGCCAGATTGCGGGCAGCTTCCACCGCGTCCCGGGTGTAGTCGCCGACCTGTTTGAGGAATCCGAACATGGTCTTGGGAAGGGAAGACGAGAACGCCGTTACGAAAGCCTAGGTACTTAAACCTAACCCCCGAAGGCGACGGGGAAGGCCAACTTGAGGGCAGCGGTGACCAGAAGGTTCACCAGAGAGAGAGGAAGCAGGAACTTCCAGCCAAGGTCAAGCAGTTGGTCGATCCGGACCCGTGGGGTGGTCCAACGCAGAAGAATGGCAACAAAAACGAGCAGATAGGCCTTCAGGACCGTCATCACAATGCCAACCGAACCAGTGATGACCTGCACGACTGGAGCATCAATAGGCTGTCCAAGCCACCCGGCCAGCCACTCCACCGGAATCGGAAATCCCCAACCGCCCAGATAGAGAACTGATACCAGTACCGCCGATAAAACCAGATTGATGTAACCCGCCAGATAGAAGAGGGCGAATTTCATCCCGGCATATTCGGTCTGATAGCCGGCAACCAGTTCTTCCTCAGCTTCAGGCAGGTCGAAGGGCAGACGCTCGCATTCAGCCAGGGCACAGATCCAGAAAATCAGGAAGCCCACGGGTTGTCGCCAGATGTTCCAGCTGAGAATTCCTGCGCCGGTCTGCTGGTTGACAATGTCGACGGTGCTGAGCGAATTGCTCATCATCACGATCGCCAGCACGGCCAGGGCCAGTGGAATTTCGTAGCTGATTGACTGAGCCGCCGCGCGCAGGCCACCCAGAAGCGAATACTTGTTGTTGGAGGCATAGCCGCTCATCAACAGACCAATGGGCTGAATGCTGCTGAAGGCGATCCATAGGAAGATCCCGACACCGACATTGCTGATCAGCAGGTTCTGGCCGAAGGGAATGATCAGCCAGGACACGATCACTGGAATCACCACCAGGATCGGGCCCAGAGTGAACAGGATGCTGTCCGCCCGCGCCGGAATGATGTCCTCCTTCACCAGGAGCTTGAGACCATCCGCCAGGGGTTGAAGAATGCCGAGAGCACCGGCGTATTGCGGACCGATGCGCTGTTGAACTGCCGCGGATATTTTGCGCTCCAGCCAGACAGAAACCAGCACGCCAACGACGGCGGCCACCAACACAAGCAGCATCGGCAAGGGCAGCCACAGCAGCCGTGCAGCCTCAGGGGAGAGGCCAAGGCCTTGCAAGGCCTGGCTGAAGCTCAATTCCAGGTCCAGTCCCGGACTCACCATCGTGTTGAGTGAAGTGCCTGCAACTTAAGCTGCCGGAGAGGTCTCGCGCTGCTCAATCGGCATCCAGGAACGAGGCTGAGACCCCGAATAGATCTGAGAGGGCCTGAAAATCCGATTAGCGCCCAACTGTTCCCGCCAGTGGGCGAGCCACCCGGCAACCCTGGCGATAGCGAACACCGGTGTGAACAGGTCCCTGGGAATACCCAGCTTGCGATACACAAGTCCGGAATAGAAATCCACGTTGGGGTAAATGCCCTTAGGGCCCAGCCGCGACTCCGCCTCGCCTTCAATGGCCCTGGCAACGTCGTAAAGATCATCGTGACCGAAACGGTCGAACATCTCCTCGACGAGTGACTGAAGGATCACCGCACGAGGATCTTTCACCTTGTATTCACGGTGGCCGAAGCCCATCACCTTGCGTTTGGCCGCTATCGCCTCATCCAGATAAGCGCCGGCGTTATCTGCGCTGCCCACCTCCTCAAGCATGGCAAGCACGTCCTCGTTGGCACCGCCATGAAGGGGCCCTGCCAGGGTGCCGACGGCCGACGCCACCACGGCGTAAGGATCGGTGAGAGTACTGGCTGTGACACGGGCACTGAAGGTGCTGGCGTTGAGGCTGTGCTCCGCATGCAGCATCAGGCAGCAATCGAAAATGCGCGCTGCCAGGGGATCCGGTTCACGCTCCGTGAGCATGTAGAGGAAGTTGGCGGAGTAGGCCAGATCGTCCCTGGGCTGAATGGGATCCTGCCCCTTGCGGATCAGCTGGAATGCCGCAACCATCGTTGGAATCTTGGCAATCAGCCGCACCACCGCGTCATAGATGTATTGAGGGTCATCGATGGCCCGGCGGGAATAAAACAATCCCAGGGAGGCGGCACTGGACTGCAGTGCATCCATCGGATGGCCACTGGCCGGGAAGCACTTCATCATGTCGCGAACGCGGAAGCTGACCCTGCGGTGCATCTGAACTGCATGCTCAAAGTCAGCCAGCTGATCGCTGCTGGGCAGCTCACCCCAGATCAGCAGGTAAGCGGTTTCCAGAAAACTGCTGTTGGCCGCCAGATCCTGCATGGGGTAACCGCGATACGTGAGCAAGCCCTGCTCACCATCGATATCGCAGATTGACGACTGCGTGGCCGGCACACCATCGAGCCCGGGACGGAGTTCAATTCCGGTGCGCGCATGGCGCAGATCGCCTGGCTGCTGCTGTGCCAACGCCGCTTCGTCACTCCCAGCAACCTAAGCCTGCTGCTCAAGCAGCAGGCTTGGCGGCAGCAGAGCCTGGAGCTGCCAGCGATGCTCTGAACGGCGCAACAACACAAGGCCTGCTTTTTTCAGGCGGATCCGTCCTGGCGCAAGCCCAATCAGGCCGCAAGCAAGCTGGCTCAGATCCGGTTCATGGCCCACCAGAGCCACCCGACCCTGCAGCCGTTGCACCAACTCCAACGCTGATCCAGCTGGGCGCAGGCGATCGTCGAGCTCCAACTGCGCCGCCATCCCGACCTTCACTGCCAGCTGTGCTGTCTCCAGAGCCCGGCGGTACGGGCTGGAGATCAAACGATCAAGAACGATTCCCCGGCGCACCAGAGCCTGCATCACGGCGTGGGACCGCTGGCGTCCCCGCGGAGTCAGAGGCCGTTCTGGATGGTCCAGACCCTTAAAACGCGGCGCGGCGATGCCATGCCGGATCAGAACGAGATCAAGCCAGTTCGAGTCGGGCACGTAGAGGAAGAACGATGCCGTCGTCATCCTGCCGATCGGCATCAACCCCCAGGCTCAATCCCTGGACGTGAGGCTGCAGCGGCTGACCGGCCAAAGCCTGGACCAACATCCAGGGACGCCAGCCCGACAACAGTTCACGGGCCGGACGCGATGCAAGGGTCAGCGCCTGAACCGGTTCTGCATCGCTGCTCAGCCACTGCCACTGCTGCAAACGGGGCTGCAACGCTCTGGTGTCGCGGCGGAGGGCCAGAGCTGCAAGGCTGCTGCCCCACCAGTCACGGTCCGTCGGCGGAGCCTGGGCCACAGCCAACTGCGCGCTGAGGCCAGCGCCGCGTCCCTTCTGTCGCACCAGACGCGTCCAGACCTGGAGAGTTTCTCCATCCCCAACCAACTCGGAACGGGCCAGTCCATTCTGCTCAAGACGCTCATCAAGGCTCTCCAGCGACGGCTGCTGGCGCTGGGTTGCCAGCAGCCAGCCCTCTTTCTGCTGCTGCCAGAGCACAGGGCCATGGGAGAGATCCAGGAGCGCCTTGGCTGCCGACTGATCCTCCACCTGGCGGACAATCAACGGACCAAGCCAACGCGCCAGAGGGTGCGATTCGGTTGGATCCAGCAGACGAGCGGGATCCTGCAGCTGCCCCATCAGATCGGCACGGCCACCAGCGCCGAAGACGAGATCTGCCGTGACCGGCCAGGCAGCAAGAGCATCCTGGCTGCGAAACCGCATCAACCCCGTGATGGCCAGATCGGACTCCTGGGGTTGCAACGCAGCCACGAGACCATCCAACCCCTCAAGATCCGCCGGCACATCGAACCACTTGGTCAGAGCCTCCGGCGAGGCAGTGAGAAGGGCCACACCATCCCCGAGCCGGGCAACCTGGCGCTGAAGATCCGCATCGGCAAGCTGGTGCTGCTCCTGCAGCTGAGACACATCCAACACCCGCTCCAGCACACCGCGACCTGAAGCGAGCAACAGCATGTCGTCGTCGATCAGTGCAGTCGCCAAGGGCTGTGGCTCGCGACCCAGAAGGGCACCACGACCGCTGATCAAGCCCATGCCGCGGTAACTGCTGATCTGCAAATCGGTTCCCGCAAGGCTGCGGGTTTGCCAGAACCGTTGCAGGAAGCGACGGGCCCCATCATCGTCACGGCTGGTGAGAGCCAACACCCAGCCGGGTGAATCATCGGCATCAAGAACAATCAGGCTCAGTTCCGGCCCCAACCAGCTGGCCAGCTCAACATCAAAATCAAGGCCGGCCATGGCAAAGGCGCCATCGCGCCACTGACGGGCTCCATCCCTGGCAGCCCGCCGCTGTTTTGCTGGCGCAACCGCTTGGGCATAGGCGGGAAGACGGGCCGGATCAGCCAGCCAATGGAGCGACAAAGCGGTATCCCGCGGAACGAAGCGGGCGGCCCTCGGCAGGTTTAATGGCTGTCGTACCAGAGAGACCGGGCTGCGACGATCGATCCCCCAGAGCAGGCCAGCGAACAGCAACAACAAAGTCAGAATGGCCGCAGCCACCGCTGTGATGAAGGAGCGGGCCTGCATGGGCCTGCGATGTCGAATAACGCCATCTTTGTCCATCACCGCAGAATGACGCCATGAATGGTCTGCATCCACGGTCGATCAGCGCTCCAGAGCTGCAGAAGTGGCTGCAGGAGGAACGATTGGATCCGCTGCTGGTGGATGTGCGTGAGGACCATGAACTGGAGGTCGCTCCCTTCCCAGCGCCGGTGTTGCACCTCCCGCTCAGTCGATCCGAAGCCTGGCTGCCGGAATTAGACCAGCAGCTCCCGGACGAACGTGCTGTGGTGGTGCTCTGCCATGCCGGCGTGCGCAGCCTCCACTTCGGGCTGTGGCTGTTGGAACAGCGTCGTTCCCTGGAGGTGTGGAACCTTGATGGTGGAATCGAAGCCTGGAGCCTGCAGGTGGACGCGAGCGTTCCCCGCTACTGATGAAGCCCCTGTCCGCCCGGCAAGAGCAGGTGCTCCAGGCAACGGTGCATCACTACGTGGACACGATGGAGCCGGTGGGCAGCCGCACCCTGGTGCAGCGCTTCGGCATTGATGCCAGCTCGGCCACAGTGAGGTCGGCCATGGGAGCTCTGGAGAAACGGGGGCTATTGACCCAACCTCACACCTCGGCCGGTCGCATCCCCAGCGCCCTTGGCTACCGGCGCTACGTCGACGACCTGCTGCCGGAACCAGGGGTTGCCGTTCAATACCTCGAACGGGAGCTGGCCGGAATCAGCCTGCGCTGGGCCGCCCTCGACGATCTTTTGCTGCAGCTGGCAAGACGGCTGACGGATTTCACCGGCCTGATGTGCCTGATCAGCCGACCCCTCCAACCCCAGGCCCAGCTGGAAGCCATCCGCCTCGTTCCCAGTGGCGACCGACTGCTGGTGATGCTGGTGGACGACAGTGGCCGGGCCAGCCACCTCAATCTGCGACTGCCCCATGGGGCTGCTGAAGAAGTGGCAGCGATGGAACGCTGGACGGGGGAGCAATTGCTGAAGGAAGGAGACCTGAACTGGGGTGCTCTGCCCCCCCAGCTGCAACGCAGCGGTGGCGTGCTGAAAAGCGCCCTGGAACAACCGACGACCGCACCGGACAACCCCCTTGTGGTTCATGGCCTCTCAAGGCTGATTGCCGAGCCTGAGTTTCAGACCAGCAGCGAGCTCAGGCCGCTGCTGGAACTGATCGATGAACAACCCGGTGCACTGGTTCACTCCAGCGAACAGCCCAAGGTGTGGATCGGGAGTGAACATCCCCAGAGCGCATTACAGGCCTGCTCCGTAGTTCAGGCCCCCTATCGCTGTGGGAGCGAGGGCTGTGGCCAGGTGGCTCTGGTGGGGCCGATGCGAATGGCTTACGCCACCGCCAGGGCCGCCGTGCAACGGGTGGCACGGCATCTTGATCTGCTGCTCAGCTGAGCTGATCTCCCAGCTTTTCAGCCACCGTGTTGACATCTTTGTCTCCTCGGCCCGAACAGTTGATCACCACCTCAGTGCCTTGGGGAAGGGTGGGGCAGAGCTGCTCCAACCAGGCGAAGGCATGGGCGGTTTCGAGCGCGGGGATGATGCCCTCGAGTTCACTCACCAAACGCAGAGCATCGAGGGCCTGCTGATCGGTCACCGCGGCGTATTCAGCACGGCCGATCTCCCTCAGGTAACTGTGCTCAGGCCCCACTCCGGGGTAGTCGAGACCGGCCGAAATGGAGTGGGCCTCCATCACCTGACCGTCACCGTCCTGCAACAGCAAACTCATCGCCCCGTGAAGCACCCCGGCTCGGCCCTCGGTGATCGTGGCGGCATGGCGACCGGTGGCCACACCATCTCCAGCCGCCTCCACACCGATCAAACGCACATCGGTGCACTCCACAAATGGATGGAACAGGCCCATGGCGTTGGAGCCTCCACCGACGCATGCCATCAGGACATCGGGCAGACGACCGAAAGCCTCCTGGCATTGCTGAAGCGACTCCTGACCGATCACGGCATGGAAGTCCCGCACCAACATTGGATAGGGATGTGGCCCGGCGACAGATCCGAGGATGTAGTGGGTGGTCTCCACATTGGTGACCCAGTCGCGGATGGCCTCACTGGTGGCATCTTTGAGCGTGGCGGTGCCAGCGGTCACCGGCTGAACGGTGGCACCCAGCAAACGCATCCTGAACACGTTGAGCGCCTGGCGGCGCATGTCTTCCGCCCCCATGTAAATGACGCACTTCAGACCGAAGCGAGCGCAGACCGTGGCTGTCGCAACGCCGTGCTGACCGGCTCCGGTCTCGGCAATGATCCGCTGCTTACCCATGCGCAGCGCGAGCAGAGCCTGGCCGAGCGCATTGTTGATTTTGTGAGCGCCGGTGTGATTCAGATCCTCACGCTTGAGCCAGATGCGCGGCCCGCCGTCGGCACGTCGGTAATGGGCGGTGAGTCGTTCGGCTTCGTAGAGCGGAGTTGCGCGGCCGACGTAATTCTTGAGCAGGTGATTGAGCTCAGTGGTGAAGGCGGGGTCCTTCCAGGCCAGCGCAGCTGCCTGCTCCAGTTCCGCCAGAGCGGGCATCAGAGTTTCAGGCACGTACTGGCCACCGAAACGTCCGAACCGACCATGGGCCCCAGGGCGCATGGTGGGCTGCAGGCTGGCGGGATCCGGGGTGCTGGGGGTCGGCAGGGTGCTGGTCACGGATCCACGTTGGAGCGTTGCGCCAGCGTAGTGAGCAAAAGCGCAGGCAGGATGAAGTGGATTGCACAACGGTGATGCCGAAGGGCGGCTGGCAGGAATTCAGCAGTGCCGACAGCCTGCAGCGCCCCACCAAAGCGGCGGAGCCGACCCCGAAAACGGAGCGGATGGTTCGGGTTCAGCCCACGCGCGGGGGGAAGGGCGGCAAGACGGTGACGGTGATCCGCGGACTTGAGCTCGACAGCGAGGGGATCAAGGTTCTGCTGAAAAAGCTCAAGACCCGGATCGGCAGCGGCGGCACGGCCAAGGACGGCGTGATTGAACTGCAGGGGGATCAGGTGGACCTGGCGCTTGAACTGCTGATCCAGGAGGGCTATCGCCCGAAGCGCGCCGGTGGCTGAGGGAGAATGCGGCCCGTCTTGAGTCTTGGCCATGTCCGCCAGCCCCACCCACGGAGAGCTCACCAACCAGGGGGCATCCACCAACATCGCCTGGCACCAGGCGTCTGTGGACCGCTCGGGGCGGGCTGAACAGCGCGGCCACCGCAGCGCCATTCTCTGGTTTACCGGCCTGTCCGGATCCGGCAAAAGCACCCTGGCCAACGCGGTCAATGCCGCATTGTTCGAGCGCGGGCTGGCCACCTACGTGCTGGATGGCGACAACGTGCGCCATGGCCTGTGCAAAGACCTCGGTTTCTCCGATGCGGACCGCGAAGAAAACATCCGCCGCATTGGTGAGGTCGCCAAGCTTTTCCTGGATGCGGGCGTGATCGTGCTGACCGCCTTCGTTTCCCCCTTCCGAGCCGACCGCGACAAGGCACGCGCCCTTGTGGAGAGCGGCGATTTCCTCGAGATCCATTGCGCCGCTGATCTGGAGGTCTGCGAATCACGAGATCCCAAAGGGCTCTACGCCAAGGCCCGGGCGGGACAGATCAAAGAGTTCACCGGCATTTCCAGCCCCTACGAAGCACCGGACAGCCCGGAAATGGCGATCGACACCGGCAGCCAGGATTTGGCCGCATCGGTGGAGGTGGTGATCAAAGCCCTGCAGGACCGGGGTGTGATTCCCCCTGCATGATTTCAGGGGAGGCACCATCAGAAGACCGTTCCGGATCGAACCGTGCCGCATCTGCCAGCGACTTGATGCAGCTGGCCACCGGCACGGCGAGGAGCAATCCGAGCAAATCACCGAACCCGAAGATGGCACCCACCCGGGAGCCGATCGGCAGTGAGATCAGCAACCAGGCCGGCTGCAGGCCGACGATGCTGCCCATCAGCCTCGGCTGAATCACCTGATCCACCAGCTGACCGACCAGGATTGCCGCGGCCAGGAGCTCAAGCCCGGTTCGGGGGTCCTGGACACCGAGAACGGCGCTTACGAAAATGATGCTGATGGCGCTGGCATAGGGGATCAGCGTGGTGAAACCAATCAGCACCGCGAACAGCACGCCGTAGGGAATCTCCAACAGCGTGAACACCAGTAATTGCCCAGCACTGAGAATCAAGGCCAGCACCACCTGGCCGGCGAAGTAACCACGGAACGTGCGTTCCAGAGTTCCCGTGACCCGATCTCGCCACTGCTCCGGCAGCCACTGGGCCAGGCCGGCGGTGATCGGATCAGCTCCCAGCAGCAGGAAGACAGCCAGCACCAACACGATCACCAGATTGATCGTGATCCCAACGGTGGCGCCAAGCAGGCCGAGCAAACGCTGGCTGAGCTGGGTTGCCACAAGGCTGATCCGCGACACCAGATCGCTGCTGAGATCTGCGAAATTGGCCGGCAGATCATGGGAAACAGCCCAGTTCTGGCTTTGATTGATCAATTGCTCAGCAGCCGCAAGAAGCGCGGGGGAGGCACTGATCAACTGACTGAGCTGTTCGATCAGCAAGGGCACGATCGCCACCGAAGCCAGAGCAAGAAGACCAACCGTGACAAGCATCACGAGGGTGATCGAGCTGGTTCGGGCAAAGCCACGAGCCATCAACCAACGGCAGGGAAGATCCAGCAGAAAGGCGATGAGTGCTGCCGTGAGAAACAGCCCGGGGAACGGGGCGAACTGCACGAGAACGCGCTTGAGAACAAACGCATTGAGGCCCACCAGCGGCAGAACCAATCCGAGCCGAAGCCAGGTGGGCCAGATGGTCATGAACGGTGAAGCCAGATGAAATCAGCGTTAATCAACAGGGTTTTGCCGGCTGGTTGCACTGACGTAATGGCACCAGAAAGCGAGCCAGGCTGCAATGCCCAGGAACTTGAACCCTTCCTCAAACACCTGAACCGTCTGATAAACCGTCTCATACGGAAACGGGAAAATCTGCTGAAAAACCCCCTGGAGTGCATCCGTGAACACGGATGCACCGAGCAGCATCACCGCCAGCAGAAACGTGTCGCCGGCGAAGCGTTGCAACGGGCCGCGGAATTTGAACAGCAGCAGCCCTGTGAAGAAGGCATAGGTGATGTACAGGAACGCTTCGCCGAGATAACGGTCATGCACGAGGAACATGTCATCCAGGCACAGCCAGA
>CAJWZN010000030.1 GCA_913050105.1 uncultured Synechococcus sp. | reverse complement strand
ATCAGCCCGAAACGTTCTTTGCTGCAGTCCGCGAGGAAGGAGCAGTGAGCATTGTGATCCGAAATCAGCCGGCGGGCCGGGTGCAGCTGCTGGCCGTGGAAGACATCACCCGTCCTCTTCTGGATCTTCAGCCGGATGGCACGATTGTGGAGGCTTCAGACCCGACCGCTGGGCGACCGATTCATGCGCGTTTCCAGCTTCAGGCTGAAGCGGAAACCGGTTCATCTGGAGTTGTGGTGGCTGGCACGAAACTCAAGATCGGCACGCCGGTCGAGTTGGAGGGGCTGCTTTACCGCGTCACGGGAGTTGTGAGCGGTTTGGAACTTCCATGAGGCGTTTTGCAACCGTCATCGCTCTCATCTCAGTTGTCAGCAGTCCTGCTGTCCGGGCGGCCGATGCGTTGTTGCAACCTCCTCCCCCCGTCCGACGTCAGGGACTTCCGGGTCGTTTGCAGCGTCCGCTTTGCCCTGAACTGCAGCGCACCATTCGCGCTGCAGTCGGCGGTTCCACAGCCCCCTGGAGCATCAGTGTTCTGGATGATCGCGGTCAGTTGTTGGCTGATCTCAATGGTTGGCTTCCCCGCATTCCAGCGTCCAATCAGAAACTGATCAGCACGGCTTTTGCACTGGATCGTCTGGGTCCTGACCAGCGGCTGCGTACCCAGTTGCTGCGGCATGGCGACGGGAGTTTCGAACTCACCGGTGAGGGAGATCCCGATCTGAGCATCGAAAAACTTCAGCGCCTGGCGATGGTGGCGCTCGGACAGGGTGGCAGCCGCACCAGGGTCACACCAGGTGAACCGGTGCGGCTGATGCTTCGGGATGTACCTCCACAGCGCTGGTGGCCCAGCGACTGGCCTGCCGACGATCGCAGTTATGCCTACGGCGCTCCGATCACACGATTGGCTCTCACCAGCAATGCCCTTCACATGGCGGTGATGGATCCTGCACTGCGCCTGCAGAGAGTGATGCAGTCAACGGCGCGGCAGCAGGGGGGACAGTTCGAGATGGTCATGGTGAACAGCGAAAACAGCAGGGCAGGCCAGCGTCGAAATCGTTTCAGCCGTCCACCGCAACTGCTTCACAGTGAGGAGTCCGCACCGATGCATGCGCTCCTCAGCCTCGCCAACACCGAGAGTCACAACTTCACTGCAGAAGTGCTTCTGAGGGAAGGGGCTGATAGCTGGGATCTCAATCGAGCACTTCACACCAACACCCATTGGTTGCAGGCCCAGGGCGTGCCGATGAGGGGATTACGCCTCCGTGATGGCAGTGGTCTTTCCCGCGCCAATCGGGTGACGAGTCGAACGTTGGCTGCTCTGCTTTGGCGCATGGCCCAGCATCCTCTGGGCGCTTATTACCAGGCATCCATGGCTATCGCTGGGCGCCGCGGCACCCTTCGTCGCTACTGGAGAGGCACCAGTCTGCAGGGCCGTTTCTGGGGGAAGACCGGCACCCTTCGAGGCGTCCGGGCCGTTTCTGGAATTCTCGAAACGACCAACGGTCCCCGTTACGTCAGCATGATCGCCAATGGTGCACTGGATCCAAAACCGGTGATGGGCACGATTCTTCAGGAGGCGCAACGCCTCAGCCAGTGCCCTTCATGGAGCGCAGCCTTGTGGCAGCCCGTCGGGCGCGGCTGATCGACACCGTTTTGCCCTGGGAGTCAGCCGGCTTGGTTTGATCGGTACGGATCGACTGGATCTTCACCAACTCCTGCCGGCCTGCGATCACCACCTGGGCCATTTCCTTCAACCGACCCTCAAGTTCTCCCAGGGTTTGTTCGGCATAACGATTCGCTCCGTCCTGAACGTTGGCGGCTTCCTGGCGACTGCGCTGAATCAGTGATTCGCACTGTTGCTGGGTCTGCTGCCGGAACTGGAGTGCATCGTTATGAACCCGTTCTGCCTCGTCCCGACTTTCCTTCTGCAGCCGCTGGCCCTCGCTGCGGATTGTTTCGAGGTCTTGAAGCGCCTGTCGACGATTGGCCTCATGCAGCTCTCCCTGCTGGCGTTTGAACTCCATGGCCTCCTGTTCCAGTTGCTGGCGGCGCTGCTGCGCTTCTTGCTCCAACTGCTGGCGGCGTGCTGTGAACTGCTGCTCCTGCTGCGCCAATTTGGCCTGCATCTCCTGTTCGAGTGCCGCCCCCTGCTGACGCGTTGTTTTTAAAAGGGTTTCGCACTGTTGTCGGGTCTGTTCGCGCATGTCATTCACCTGGCGTTCGGCCTCCTGACGGACCGTTGCGCTGCTCACCAGTTGCTCGTGCTGGCGCTTGCCCTGCTGTACAAGCTCTTCGGCCTGTTGCTTCGCCGTATTGATAAACGAGTCGCGACGCTCCAACAGTTGGGCTGCACGTTCAACCTCCCCCGGGAGCGCTTCCCGAATCGCATCAAGGAGCTCGACCGCGTCGTTCTCATTGACCAGACGCCCGCCGCTGAAAGGGATGCGGCTTCCTTCAAGGAAGACATCCTCCAGCTGATCCAGCTGATCGAGAACGGCGAAGCGAATATCGCTCATATCAACATTGCGGGAAAGCTGAATTAAAGAGCTTCATGAGGTCCTTGGCTACCACTTCGGGCACCATGTGGTCGATCGTTCCACCAAAGCGGGCCACCTCTTTAACGACCGAGCTGCTCAGGAAACTGTGACGGGCGGAAGTGGCTAAAAAAACCGTCTCGAGAGTTTCATCAAGTGAGCGGTTGGTGTGGGCGATCTGAAGCTCATATTCGAAATCACTCATCGCACGCAGGCCCCTCAGGATCAGATCGGCCTGGTGGGTTTCCGCGCAATGAACCGTGAGGCCATCGAAACTGATGACTTCAATTCCCTTCAGATGGGATGTGGAGGCCTGAATCTGAGCGATGCGTTGTTCAACGCTGAAAACAGGCTTTTTGTTGGGATTGGATAAAACGGCCACAATCACGCCTTCGAAAAGACCGGCGGAACGCTCGATCAGATCCATATGCCCGTTGGTGAGCGGATCGAAACTGCCCGGGTAAAGCGCTCTCATCCGTTCACGCGGGTACTGGGCGGATCCTATGCAGGGGTTGGATCCCTAGATTCCGATGACATTGGTTCCACCCATGAGTCTCGACGCTGACGCCAAAAAGGTTCTTCTCCGCAAAATCCCCCACGGTCTGTTCGTTTGCGGTGTGCGGGACGGCGACGAAGTGAACGGTTTCACTGCTAGCTGGGTGACCCAAGGCTCATTCGATCCCCCTCTTGTCGTAATGGGTGTGCGGGCGGACAGCACCAGCCACGGGATCATCGAGCGCACAGGTCGCTTCTCTCTGAACATGCTGAAAGCGGATCAGAAGGATCTCGCTGCTGTGTTCTTCAAACCGCAAAAGGGTCTGGGCGGTCGGTTTGACGCCGCTCCATTCAGCGAAGGTCCTCTGGGATTGCCGCTGCTGGACAACGTCGTTGGAGGGGTTGAGTGCGAGCTTGTCGGCCAGATCAAGCACGGTGATCACACCGTTTTTGTCGGAGAGGTGAAAACCGCCCGACTGCTGGAAGACGGTGATGCTCTGACCATGTCCAGCACAGGCTGGAACTACGGAGGCTGATCGAAGCTTGGAGGACCCTGTTCCGACTGCGCCCCTGCTCACTCAGCCCGAACGGCTGGAGCGTCGGCTGAAGGACATTCCCCCTGAACCCGGTTGTTACCTGATGCGGGATGGAGAGGATCGAATCCTCTACGTCGGCAAATCCAAGACCCTGCGCAGCCGGGTGCGCAGCTATTTCCGCAGTCGTCACGATCTGTCTCCGCGCATCCGATTGATGACGCGTCAGGTGTGCGAGATCGAATTCATCGTCACCGACAGCGAGGCCGAGGCCCTTGCACTTGAATCCAATCTGATCAAGAACCACCAGCCGCACTTCAACGTGTTGCTGAAGGACGACAAGAAATATCCCTACCTCTGCATCACATGGAGCGAGGCCTACCCGCGAATCTTCATCACCCGTCGCCGGCGTTTTCGCAGCCCATTGGACCGCTTTTACGGTCCCTACGTTGACGTGGGTCTTCTCCGACGCACGCTGTTTCTGGTCAAGCGAGTGTTCCCACTGCGACAGCGACCGCGGCCGCTGCATCAGGACAGGACCTGCCTCAACCACAGCATTGGTCGTTGCCCAGGGGTGTGTCAGGAGATGATCAGTTCCGAGGATTACCACCGCACCCTGCGCAAGGTGGCCATGGTTTTCCAGGGCCGCAGCGATGAACTGCAGCACCTGCTTGCGGAGCAGATGGAGCGCTACGCCGAGCGGCTCGACTTCGAATCCGCGGCTCGCGTGCGCGACCAGCTTCAGGGCCTTGATCAGTTGACGGCTGATCAGAAGATGAGTCTCCCTGATTCGTCGGTGAGCCGTGATGTGGTCGCACTGGCCTGTGATGAACGATTGGCGGCGGTGCAGCTGTTCCAGATGCGCGCCGGAAAGCTGGTGGGTCGGCTTGGGTACATGGCTGATGCAGACAGCCTTGATCCAGGCCTGATCCTCCAGAGAGTGATTGAAGAGCACTACAGCCAGGTGGATGCGGTTGAAATTCCGCCTGAACTATTGGTGCAACATCAGCTTCCTCAGCAAGCGCTTCTGGAGGAATGGCTCACGGAGCAGCGGGAGCGACGGGTTCAGATTCACTGCCCGAAGCAACGGCAAAAGGCCGATCTGATCGAACTGCTCCAGAGAAATGCCGAGTTCGAACTGCTGAGGGCCAAGCAGGGTCAGGAACAGCAGGCACTGGCGACTGAGGATCTGGCGCAGCTGCTTGAGTTGCCCACTCCGCCCCGTCGAATCGAGGGATACGACATCAGTCATATCCAGGGCAGCGATGCGGTCGCCTCGCAGGTGGTGTTCATCGATGGTTTGCCCGCCAAGCAGCACTACCGCAAGTACAAGATCCGCAGTAGCAGCATCCGCGCTGGCCACAGCGACGATTTCATGGCGATGGCTGAAATCATGCGCCGCCGCTTTCGTCGCTGGGCCCGCGCCAAAGCCGAAGGCGTTGATGTGGGCGCATTGCGACACAAGGGCGGCAGCGCCCTTCAGACCGATGGCCTCAACGACTGGCCTGATGTGGTGATGATTGACGGTGGCAAAGGCCAGTTGTCCGCAGTGATGGAGGCACTGCGTGAGCTGGATCTGCATGAAGATCTCAACGTGTGTTCCCTGGCCAAGCAGCGCGAGGAAGTCTTCCTGCCTGGAGAAAGTCATCCCCTCGAAAGTGAGCCCGATCAACTTGGTGTTGCCCTGTTGCGTCGTCTCCGGGACGAAGCGCATCGCTTCGCGGTGACGTTCCATCGTCAGCAGCGCGGCCAGCGGATGAAACGTTCACGTTTGTCCGATATTCCAGGCCTGGGGCCGAAACGTGTCAAAGACCTCCTGGCTCACTTCCACTCCATCGATGCAATCCAGCTGGCATCCGTTGAGGTTCTGGCCAAGGCACCCGGTGTCGGTCCGGCCCTCGCGAGGGACATTCACGACTTTTTCCACCCCAATGATGATGAGCGCCAGGATGTGTCCTCCGATGAGCCCCGAGCACGCATCGCATGATTCGTTGTCTGTTGCTGTCGTTCTGCATGGCCGCATGGCTCAGCCTGTTGCCTCCGTCGGCATTGGCCTCTCCTGGGCTCTGCACCGGACCGGTTTGCGCCGATGGCATCACGCGCAGTGCGAAGAACCACTGGCAACTGGTGATGCGCCTGAATGATCAGCAGGGACACCGTGAAAAAGTTGTCATGGATTGCCGCGCGAAGGTTCTCAGTCCCCGGGCTGGTCAGGTGGACCGTGGGTATGCAACGGCCCTTGGCCTTCGGGCCTGCCGACTCGCTGGCGAGGTGACCTGAAGTGGACATCAGCCTTGTCTACCCCCATCAACTGTTTGCTGAGCATCCGGCCTTGGAGCCCGGTCGCCCGGTTGCCCTGATCGAAGATCCACTCTTTTTCGGCACCGATCCCACCTGGCCGCTGCGAGTGCATCAGCAGAAGCTGGTTCTGCACCGTGCCTCGATGCTCAGCTATGCCGCTGAGTTGAAGCGGCGGGGTTGGGACGTTCTTCATCAACGCCACAACGCGGCTGCAGACACCAGCGGTCATTTGCAGCTTCTGGTGAAAGCGGGATATCGCTCCTTCCATCTGGCTGATCCAGTTGATGATCTCCTGGAGCGCCGACTGAAGGCCTTTGTCAAACGGCACGACTGTCGCCTGACGACGCTTCCGACACCGATGCTTCTAACCCCCTCCAACGTTCTGGAGGAGCACTTCGGCAACGGCAAGAAGCCGTTCATGGCGAAGTTCTATGAAATGCAGCGCAAACGACTCGGTGTACTTCTTGAACCCGATGGCGGACCGCTTGGAGGTCGCTGGAGCTACGACGCCGAGAATCGAAAAAAGCTGCCAAAAGGCATCTCCGTCCCTGAGGAGCCCTGCTGTTCTCCATCGTCGTTCGTGGTGTCTGCTCAACAGCAACTTGCTGAGGAGCCATTGCCCCGACTCGGGAGTGATGCATTGTTCGCTTATCCCGTCAGTCATGCCGATGCAGAACGATGGCTGGATCAGTTTCTGGAGGTTCGATTTCAGCAGTTCGGCGCCTATGAGGACGCCATCAGCAGCCAGCACAGGGTGATGTGGCATGGCGTGCTGACGCCGATGCTCAACATCGGGTTGCTCACGCCGCAGCTTGTTCTCGATCGGACCCTCGCAAGGGCCGAACTCGGAGATATTCCGCTCAACTCGTTGGAGGGATTCATTCGCCAGATCATCGGTTGGCGGGAATTCATGGCAGCGATGTACCGCCGTCATGGGGTGACGATGCGCAATGGCAACTTCTGGAATTTCGACGACCGCCCTCTCCCGGAGGCCTTTTACAACGCCTCCACCGGGCTGCCGCCGATCGATGACGCCATCCGGCACGCTCTCGACACTGGTTACTGCCATCACATCGAACGATTGATGTTGCTCGGCAACGTGATGTTGCTCTGCGGTTTCCATCCCAACCGGATCTACACCTGGTTCATGGAGCTGTTTGTCGATGCCTATGACTGGGTGATGGTGCCCAATGTGTACGGCATGAGTCAGTTCGCAGACGGAGGGATTTTCACCACGAAGCCTTACCTCTCCGGATCAAATTACGTTCGCAAAATGTCGGACTACCGCAAGGGCCCGTGGTGTGAGGTTTGGGATGGGCTGTTCTGGAGTTTCATTCAACGTCATGACACTTTCTTCCGCAGTCAGTACCGACTGGCGATGATGGCTCGCAACCTTGATCGCATGGCCCCAGAGACGCTTCTGGAACATCAGCGTCGAGCCAGCGATTTCCTTGACGCTCTCGCCTGAACCCTTCGTATGTTCGCCTTACTCCAGTTGCCTCGATGACGCTCCCACCCGAGGCTTACCTCTGGTTTAAGACCCTCCATATCGTGGGTGTGGTGGTCTGGTTCGCCGGCCTGTTCTATCTGGTTCGGCTCTTCATCTACCACGTTGAGACTGCGGATCTTGCAGAGGAGCTGCAAAAGCCCTTCCGCGATCAATACACGCTGATGGAGAAGCGCCTCGCCAACATCATCACCACCCCTGGCATGGTCGTGGCCGTGTCAATGGCAACAGGCCTGCTTGTGGTTCAGCCCAGCTGGCTTCAACAGGGCTGGATGCACGCCAAGCTTGCCTTCGTGGCGGCACTTCTCGCTTACCACTTCTTTTGTTATCGCTTAATGGGCCAGTTGCATGCCGGCACCTGTGCCTGGTCCGGCAAGCAACTCCGTGCGCTGAATGAATTGCCAACGTTGTTGTTGGTGATTGTCGTGATGCTGGTGGTGTTCAAAACGCAGTTTCCGACCAGTGCGGCCACGTGGTTCATCGTTGCTCTGGTTGTTTTCATGGCGGCGTCGATCCAGTTCTATGCCCGCTGGCGGAGACTCAGATCAGAAGCAGCCGACGCCTGATATGGACCATCCGCTCCGGGCTGTTCTGGAACGGGTCGATTCCAGGAGCTGCCCGGAATCGTTCAACTTCCACTGCCATACCCTTTGCAGCGATGGAAGTCTTGACCCGATTGACCTGATTGAGCAGGCCAGCCGACGTGGCCTGAGCCAGCTTGCGGTGACCGATCACCACAGTTCCCATGCCCATGCCCCGATGCGTGAATGGCTGGATGATCAGCGTTCAGCTGGACGCTCAGTGCCGACTCTCTGGAGCGGAATGGAAATCAGTGCTCTTCTGAAGGGTTGCCTGGTTCATGTGCTGGCCCTTGGTTTCGAGCTGGATCACCCTGCTTTGAGGCTGTACAACCACGGTGATGCGGTTGTGGGAGAACCGCTCCGGGCAGCATCGGTTGTCGAGGCGATTCATGAGGCAGGGGGACTGGCTGTGCTGGCTCACCCAGCCCGGTATCGACTTGGCCATGAAATTCTGATCGCAGAGGCGGCCAGCCTTGGATTCGATGGCGGTGAAGCCTGGTACGACTACGACATGCAGACGGCATGGGCGCCAAGCCCTCTGATCTGCGAATCGATCGATCGTCAGCTGGAGAACCTTGGCCTTTTGCGTACGTGTGGCACCGACAGCCATGGAATTGACCTTGGTGGCCGTTAAATTGGTTCAATCTCAGTCCCCGCCGGCATGGGCTTATTTGATCGTCTGCTGAAACAGGATTCGCAGGATTCCGACAACACGATCAAGCCGCGCAAGCCCGCCAAGGAAAAGCCTTCTGAGTTTTTTCTCGATGCGGATTCCTCCTCATCCCTCGGGAATGTGGACTACATGCGTGAGGCCAAGACCATCCGCCGTACGTTTCCGGGAACGGTCGACAGTCCCGGCACCAAAGAGCAGATCATGACCGTCGCGGCTGAAACCGAAAGCCTCGACAAGCGAAGCGATGGTCTTGGTGATGCCCGAAAGGTCGATGATTCGATCAATCTGACCGCAGGGATCCCGAAGCCGGTGAAGAAGACCTTCGCCGAGCAGGTGAGCACCCAGGAGATGAACAACCGGCTGCGCGGCATCGCCATCACGGGTGTGAATGCACCAGCATCACCTAATGCCGCTCCGGTTGGTCGCAAGGAGATTCTCAAGCAAGAAGAGCCCAAGGCATCAACAGGCAAAGCGTCCGCCTCAGATAAACCTGGGTCGATCGATCCATTCCGTCAGATGGTGCGCGACCTCAACAAGTGAGCTCGCCGCGTTCGATCAATGATTCACTCGCTGAGACATGGCGTTTCAGCCTCTCGATCTGATCCTCTGTTGCTCCTTGCCATAGATCTCGGTTGCTGGCCTCCAGAAGACGTTCAGCCATGTCGCGCAACACCCAGGGATTTTTTGTTTGCAGAAAATTGAGAATGGATGGTTCTCCGAGCCACTGATCGCATAGAGCTCCATAACACCAATCGGGAACGCGATCCGTTGCTGCGTCGTAGGCAAAGAGGTAATCGAGACTGGCACCCATTTCGAATGCGCCCTTGTATCCGTGGCGCTGCATTCCTTTGATCCAGCGTGGATTGAGCAGCCGACTGCGCATCACCTTGTCGAGTTCCTTCTCCAGGAGATGCAGCCTGGGGCGTTCGCGACGCGAATGATCCCCGAACCAGAGCTGCGGCCGATCTCCGGAGACCAGTTCCACCGCAGCGCTGAGTCCCCCATGGAACTGGTAGTAGTCATCGGAATCGAGCAGGTCGTGTTCGCGGTTGTCCTGGTTGTGCAGGACAACCTGCACCCGTCCGAGCGCTGCTTCCAAGCCGGATCGATCCTGTTCCGGCTCTGCTCCGGTTCCATAACGCCACTGGCTCCAGTTCAAAAAAGCATCGGCGAGATCGGCGCGCTGCTCCCAGGCGCCGCTGTCGATCAGTGCCTGTAGCCCGGCCCCGTAGGCGCCGGGTGCTGAGCCGTAAATCCGACCCTGGGGACCCACCTGCCTCGTCAGGGCGGCCAGGGGATTGACCGTTTCGTCTTCATCGAGAGCAGCCACAAGGCGCTGTGCCTTGTCCACCCACTCCACCAGTTGTGGGAAGGCATCGCGGAACAGTCCGGAGATCCGCAGCACCACATCAACCCGTGGACGCCCCAGCAGACGAGGCGGGATCACCTCCAGATCCACCATGCGGCGACTCGGCCCGTCCCAGACAGGTCGGACACCGATCAATGCCATCAGCTGGGCAATATCTTCTCCGCCGTTTCGCATGGTTGCTGTTCCCCATACCGACAACGCCAGATGGCGCAGATGCTCGCCCTCGGCCTGAAGGTGGAGATCCAGCAGTTGCTCGGCCGAGCGGCGGCCGAGATCCCAGGCGGCTTCCGTCGGCAGGCCACGCAAGTCCACCGAATAAAAGTTTCGACCCGTGGGTAAAACATCGGGTCGTCCACGGCTCGGAGCTCCCGAGGGGCCAGCAGCGATTTTTTGTCCCGACAGTCCACGCAGCAGTGCGGAGCGTTCCGCGCCTCCACACTCCTTCAGGCGAGGCCAGAGGTCATCGGTGAGCTGCTGCAGCGCAGGGTCCGAGGCAGACCAGCCTTGAAATGGTGGAGCGAGATCGTGAGGGTTGTTCCCTTCAATCAGACGACTGCACAACAGCAACGCTTGCTGTTCAAGCCAGGCAGTGCCGTCTCCCACCCGACGGAAACGGCTCGCCCCAAGAGTTTCGAGTTGCCTCTGATCGTTGAGGCTGAGGCCAAGACCGTCTTCATCACACCAGGGATCGAACTCGAGCCCCACCCGTTCGGCCATGGCCTGGGTCAGTCCCGGCCATTCACCCCGGGGTGCTCTCGCCAGGGCCAACAGCAGTTCCAAACCCTTGTCGGGGGGAGGTGCAGCGCCGAAACAGTGCAGCCCTGTACGGATCTGAGCCTCCTTCAGTTCACAGAGATAGGTCTCCGCCTGATCAAGAATTTTCTCCAGAGGCTCCGTGCCGTTGGTCAGTTCATCTCGGCTGGGCAGGCCCGGCCAGTTCAGCTGAGTGAGGCACTTCAGCACCGATGTTTCAAGCACTGTCGTTCGCTCCGCCCCCAGCTGGCGTGCCTCAACCAGTTCATCCAGCAGCCCCTCAAGTTGTTGAAGGGGGCCATGCAGCCCTGCTCGGCCGATGGGTGGCATGAGGTGATCGAGGATCACCGCCTGACCGCGTCGTTTTGCCTGCGAACCCTCGCCGGGGTCGTTGACGATGAACGGATAAAGATGGGGGATGGGACCAAGGGCGAGTTCGGGCCCGCAGTTCGGACTCAGTCCGACGCCCTTGCCGGGAAGCCATTCGGCGCTGCCGTGTTTCCCCACATGCAGCATCGCCTGCGTTCGGTGCTGGCGACGCAGCCACAGGTACTGGGCCAGGTAACGGTGCGGTGGAGGCAGATCGGGCGAATGCAGATCAGCGATCTGGTCCGGGTCGTAACCACGGTCCGGCTGCAGGAGAACAACCACATGACCGAAGCGCAATCCATGGATAGCGAAGCCCAGATCCCCATCAAGGTCGAGTGCTTGATCAGGCGATCCCCAACGCTCTTCGATCAGACGTTGGGCCGGGCGCGGCACTGTGATCCACCAGGCTTGATAGTCAGCCAGGGAAAGATGGTCCAGTGGCGGCCGGTGCTGTCCCTCCGGAGCGTTGGTGCGGCCTCTCAGCAGCTGTGCGATGAAGGCATCACCATCCGCGGGAAGAGGTTGCGAGCCGAGTTCGTAGCCCTCCTGATTCAGCCAGCCAAGAATGTTGGTGACACTGGCGGGCGTATCGAGCCCTACTCCATTGGCAATCCGACCATCCCTGACCGGGTAGTTGGCCAACACCATCGCGATGCGCCGTTCTGCAGCCGTTGTCTGTCGCAGATCAACCCAACGTGCGGCATGCTCCACCAGCCAGTCGATCCCGTCCGGATCGGGTTGTTGGGTGGCTACGGCCGTGGCGAGCGTTCCAGCCGAGGGCCTCTGCTGACGGAAGGCGCAAGGTCGGGTGGTGATGCGGCCATCGAGTTCCGGCATCACCACCTGCAAAGAAAGATCCAGGGGATCCAGTCCCCGACTGCTGCCGCTCCAGCGTTCACGGGTTCCCGTGCTGGATAGCAACTGCAGCACTGGGCAGTTCAGCTCCTCCCAAAGGGGGCTCCCCAGACCAGCACTGTCGCTGCGAACTGAGGCAAAGGCGGTGGCTGTGATCACCACCTCGGTGTTTTGACTCCGCAGCAGGTCACGGACCCCGGCCTGTACGGAACTGTCTCGCAGGCTGCTGACCCAGATCAGCCGTGGCCTCAGACCACGGCGGCGAAGAGCTTCAGCCAGCGACTCCGCCAGGGCGGTGTCATCGGCTTGAAGAAGTGCCCGATAAAGCACAACCCCAACCGTCGGCCCCGGATCATCTCGCCAGTCCCAGGGAAGTGGGTCGGGTAGCGGTTCAATCGGAATCGTGTTCGGTTCTGGTGATTCCTGCGTCAGAAGTTTGTGCAGCGTTGAAAGCAGCTGCTGCTGATTGGCCGCACCCCCCTCCCGCAGCAGCGCTGCCAACCGATCCGCCAGTGCGGTTTCGATCGATCCAATCCCATGCAATTCACGTTCCTGATCTGCGGTGCCTGCCAGAACCACCAGCTGCCGCTCCACCTGCTCGGACTGCCAACGCTG